>CALFYN010000157.1 GCA_937952345.1 uncultured Acidobacteriota bacterium | reverse complement strand
CCACAGATAGATATCCCGCTGCACATCGAAGTGCTGGTTCGGCGTGTAGCCGTACCATCCACTGTCGCCATGCTTGTTGGGCAGCAGGATGCGCCCGTTTTCCTCTTTCCTGGCCGCGTACAGGTTGGCGATCTGCCGCCGCAAGGGCTCGACGAATGACTTGTCCGCCGTGAGCAGAAACGCCTCGCCGAACGCGATGCGCGCCCCGCGCATGTAGTAATTCCGGCTGCTCGTGGATGGATCGAAATTCCAGCCGAAGGTGCCGCCGTACCATTTGCCGCCCCACTCGCCGCCGGTGACGCCGTCGAGCCCGATGTTGGTCGGAATGTTGCCGTTGTTGGCGATAACGCGGTCTCGCCATGCGCCGGCATATTCGAGTAGCCAATCGCGGTACTTCGTTTCCCCCGTGAGCGCATAGGCGTGGAAACCGAGCGTGGTGCTGACCAGGTTCAGAGGATGGTCCCCGCGGATGTTCGATGCCGCGCGGTAACGGTCATGGCGGGCCGCATCGCCGGGCACGGTTTCCCCGCCCCAATCGAAAACAGAAGCGGGCTTCAGCAGCGGCCCTTTGCTGCCGTTGTGGAGGCTGCTGATGATCTTGTGGCGTGGATCGTAATTCGCCGCCTCGCGGTCTTCGCCATTATAGAAGCCGGCAAAGCGGCGCATGCGCCGAACGTACATATCGTCGCCAGGGGCGGCGAGAGCATAGAAGTGGAAGGCGGCCAGGCCTTCGCCGGTGTGTTCCCAATCGAAGCTGGTGACAAACTCGCGGTAGAACATGCCGTCTTTGGCCATCTCCGTGGATGGCGCCTTGGCCGCGGTGAACTGCTGCACGTGGCCCTCCCAGATGCGGCGGTATTGCTCGAGCACGGAATCGGATGCCCCAAGCGCGTATAGCAGGGTCCAGGGGGTGAAGGTCTCCATGACGTCATCCGGACCGTCGTTGCCGCCCCAGCGCTCAATGCAGCGGAAGAAACCGCGATCATCGGTGTATTGGGCGGTGAACTCCGTGGCGGCATCGGCGTACGCCCGTAGCAACGCCCGCTCGGCAAGCGCCCACGCCGGTGGGCTCATCGGAGTGCGGATCGCAATGGCCGAATCCGCGGCGGAGGACGAAACGATGAGCAACCCCAACGCCACCATATAAAGAGCAGATTTCATACAGCCGATGGTACGCGAAACGGGGCTCGCGCGCATTCTTGCGCGAGCCGAAGCCAGTCTGCCATACTGAGGCTCACCTAAGAAACCGATAAGAAACCGAGGAGGGGATCGAGCGGGCGAAATGTCGAAAGACGTTATAGTTGCGGCGGATCTGGGCGGCACGCCGCTCACGCCCGATGAACTCGCGTCGATACCCGAACTTTCCACCATTCGGAAAGAGATTTGGGGCAAGTTTCCCGGCGCGATTGCCCGGAAAACCTTCCGCTCGGGAGAGATTCTGTTTCGCGAGGGCGATTCCGGAAACACGGCGTTTCTATTGCTCTCCGGCGAGGTGGAGTTGACGCTCCATGCCGCGCGTGGCATGGCCCAGGCGGCTGCTCCAGTGTCCGATGGAGGCTTGCTGCACAACCTCACGCGGCTCGGCAATTATCTGAAGGGCGTGCCGGCTAAGCGCAAGTCGGAGGAGAAGACCGACCGGACGCATATCCCGATTGACGGCCCCGTGGACCTACCGGTGGACAACCCGCTGGCCCATGTGAAGGCCGGAGAGATCTTTGGGGAACTGTCGGCGCTGGCTGCCTTGAAGCAGGAGAAGCTGAAACGGGCGAAGTTCTATCCACGCTCGGCAACGGCCCGTGCCGTGTCGGATGTAGTGGTGTTGGAGATGCTGCCCAATATCCTGAACAACGTGCTCTATAATTCGCCGGCGTTCAAGGATACGCTCAACAAGAATTACCGGGAGCGGGCCCTCGATACGCAGCTACGGAGCGTGCCGGCGTTCGCCGGATTGTCACAGGAGTTTCTGGACTATCT
>CALFYN010000156.1 GCA_937952345.1 uncultured Acidobacteriota bacterium | reverse complement strand
CACCCCGTGTAGATCATTGGTGCCGGATTTGGTGACGGCGCTAATGACGCCCCCACCGCTCCGTCCGTACGCAGCGCTGTACCCGTTGGTCAACACACGAAACTCGCGCAGCGTGTCCACGCCCAGCAGAACGCCCGCCGAACTGCCCGGCGTATTGTTGTTCGCATCGTTAATGTCCGCGCCATCCAGCAGAAAGCTGACCTGGCTCGGGCGATTGCCGCCCAGCACCAGCTTCGTCCCCGGTCCACCGGAATCGGAGGTCCGCCGCGATGGAGCCACCCCTGGCTCCAGCAACGCCAGTTGCGCAAAATCCCGTCCGTTGAGCGGCAACTCGCGAATGGAATGCGTATCCATCACGCTCGACAGCCCGGTGGCCCGCGTGTCCACCAGATCGGCTTCCGCCGTGACGACAGTTTCCGTCGTGATCGCCCCGACCGTCAGCGTAATGTCGAGTGTCGCTTGCCTGCCCACGCTCAGTACCACGCCGCGTTTCGTCTCCGTGCGAAAGCCTTCCTTGCGCACCGTCACCTGGTAAGTGCCCGGTTGCAGGTGCGGAAAGAAATAACGCCCCTGCTCTCCCGTGTGCTGCACCCGGCGGCCTTGCGTCGTTTCCTCGATCGCCGTAACCTCAGCCTTCTGGATCAGCGCACCGGTTGCGTCGGTGAGCGTACCCGACAACTCCGCCGTATTCACTTGCGCAAAAAGGCCTCGGACGGCCAGCACAAGCAGGAGCTTAACGCGCATTCACGGCTCCCTTAACCCGCCGTCCGCGCGACAGCACCACGCTGCGCTTCTCGTGCACCGTCTCAGTCCAGGCCACAAAAACACGGCCCGGCTCCTCGTACGCTACGACGGGATAAGAAACACTCGCCCCGAGATTTCCCACCCTTTCCAGCGGGCTCAGCACGCCACTCCCATCGAGTTCGCGATACCAGGTGTGAATCGGACCCCATCCTTCGTTCTGCTTCGCCATCCGGCCCTGAAAGGCCAACGCGATCTTGTTCCCTGCCGGCACCAGGTACGGATGGTTGGGATCGAGCACTCCATCGGCCACCGAAGTCCGCTTGGTGAACGTCTTGCCGTTATCATCCGACCAGGCAAGGTAAAGCTGCGCTTTCTCATCGCGCACGGTAGCCCAAGAGGCGAACAAGCGCTTGCCGATGCTGGCCATCGCCGGCCCCGAATGCGGGCATCCATTGATCTTCCAGTTGTCCTCGGCCACGCGCACCCCTTCGGCGAACGTCTTCCCGCCATCCGTCGAAGTGGAAATGTAAATGTCGCGAATATTCTCGTCCAATACGCGCCGCCAGCCCACGTGAACATTGCTTTCCCCGGAAAATGAAATCCAGGGCCGGCAGCAGGGGCACGAATCGAGCGAGACCCGAACCGCCGGTTCGAAGCTCACCCCTTTATTGACCGACCGCGCTAGATACACCGCAGAAGAGCCTGCTTTGCCCTTGCCCCGGTCGCGCCCATCGAGCCACGCCGCATACACGATGCCCTGCGGCGAAAGCGCCAGATTGAAAAAATTCTGCGAAGGCGACGTGGGGTCAACGGCGATGGACTTCGTAAACGACTCACCCCATCCGGTGGACCGTGCAAAATGCAGCTCCGACGCTTCCCCGCCCTGCTTGCGCGCCTGCCACACAATATAAAACTCGCCGCGGTTGCGAATCGCCATGCGCGGGCTCGATTCCCCATGCGAGGACACTTCGCCGTCAGTGGAATTCACGCGCACCGGCTCTTCAAAGCTGTCGCCGCCGTCATTCGATGTTTCCAGAAAGAGATTGCCGCCATCCACCTTCAACAGCGATACGGCGCCGGACGCGCGCACATGGATAACGGGGTCACGCCCCACGGAAACCGCCCGTGGCTTCGGCTCAAAACGCACGGATTCGGTCGCTGGGGCAGCGCAAAGCAAACACGCCAGCGTTCCGGCTGCAGATAATCTGCGCATGGATACACTCCTGGTTTGGATTTCTCAGACTGGGTGGAGAGATCTCAAGCGGCGGGCGGAGGGCGTTGGTGTTGTTTCGCGCTGAAGCTGGCTGTGGGAACGGTATGTGGATCGAGGGCGTGCGCTACCGGTTGCCGCCTGTGGTGCGCGAAGGTCGGAGCGCCTTGCTCGGGCAGAGCTGGCGCCGGCCCGGTCTGGAATTTCTCCAGTGCCGGACAGGACATCCCGCACGACCGGCCGCTGATCGCCTCGCCTTTGCCCGACTTCTTGCAGCAACTGTGCTTCGTCCGCCGGCAACAGGCGTGCCCTTCTTCGGCCCTCGTGGTGGCGCTGAGGACCACCGGGAACAGCCACAGGAAGAGGATCCACAAACTGAGACACGCCGCGCGCACACGTGGTTTCGCGGTGCGGAAGTGTCCCAGCTTCACATTCTGGAATGTACCATACAGATTCCATGAGGGCAATGCAATTCCAGCAAAGCAAAAGACGGGCTACTCGCTAAGCAGCCCGTCCAATTAACTCACCAGTGAGCGAATGAGTGCCGTCAGATCGAGCAGACTCGCCTTTACCACGTAGGCTCGTGCGCCCGCTCCGAATGCGGCGGCCCGCAGCATCTCGTCATCGTAATCGGTGACGATCACCACCTTTGCCGACGGATCGGCGGCCATGATCTGCCGCGTGGCCGCCAACCCGTCCATGCGCGGCATCCGAATGTCCATCAGGACGATGTCGGGCCGGTGCGTGCAGTATGCCTCCAGCGCATCGGCCCCATCCGTGCAGTCCCACGTCTCGGCCACCATATCGCTCACGATGACCCGGAGTAGACGCCGCACTCCCGCGTTATCGTCCACGATAAGGACTTTCATTCCTCCTGCCGTCAGCACCAGCCGTCCGCCTCAACCGGCTGGCTGCAACTCCAGCCACCCCGAGCAACACCATCCACCCCGTGCCCGGTTCCGGTACGCCCGTTGAGTTCTCCTCGATCGTGATACTGAAGTCCCAGGTCCCCAGAATCTCCGTAGCGCTGTCGTCGGCCCCGCCCAACAGTGTGTACGTGCCGCTGTAGACGCCCGGTGCGTCCAGCAGCGGATTGGAGAGCGTTACCTCGAAGAGTTCAATCGTTCCGCTATCGGTGTCGCCGTCCAGAAACAGCGGCACGTTCACCAAAAACAGGTCGTTCAACGTGGCGCTGTTCATCGTGAGGTTGAGGCTGTTCCCGTTGAGAAAAACCTGTCCCGCTCCGGCGTTGGCGATCACGCCGAAAAAGTTCAGCGTGTCGCCTGCCACGCCCGTCTGATTAGGCTGATCCAGGCTCAGCCCGATGATCCCGGCCTGGGCAGCGCCCACGGCCAGCATGGTCAAGATAGCCAACTTTCGTAGTGTGTTCATGTTCGTTCTCCTTTAGGGCAATGTGATGCGGAGGGTGGACTGGAACGACCCGCCGGTGAAGATTCCGGAAACTGTCAGTGAACTGGCCGCGCCTGGATTACCGGCTGTACCAGGAATTTGCAGTGTCAGCGCCTGCGACTGTCCCGCCTCAATGGTGCCTACGCTGAGCGGCAAGCCCGCCGCGCTGGTGGTGCCGACGCGGACCGCCGTCAGCACGATGTTCTGCGCCGCCGTGCCGCCCGTGTTGGCAAGAACAAGGTCGACGCTGATCGTATCTCCCGTGCGCCGCAGAGTCCTCGTGACGACAAGGTTCGCCGGGGTTCCGCCCGATCCACCGGCCGTATTCACCGTGATCGACGTGTTGGCGGAGCTGGCCGTGTAGTTCACTGCATCGCTAGGAGTGAACGCCACCGACAACGGATGCGTGCCCACCGCCAGC
>CALFYN010000155.1 GCA_937952345.1 uncultured Acidobacteriota bacterium | reverse complement strand
GTTCTTCAGCAGAAAATCCATGTGCGGCGTACGCAGCCACGGCTGTGCGCCCATTGCCCGAATTGCGTCATAGCGCTGATCATCCGTGAAGATAAAAATAAAATTCGGCCGCTTGCCCTGAGCCAGCGCCTCCCGCCGCACGAATGCGGCCGCCGCGGATCCAAGAAATGCTCGTCGCTTCATCGCCCTTCAGCCTATCGCGATTCCCGCCGGATCGGAAAGGGGGATTCCTTCCCCACATCCGACTGTTAAGATGGAAGCGCAAGTTTGAAACCATCTCCATTCCCGATTCTGCAGAGTGTGGATCCGCTGGTCGCGCCGTTGCTGGCTCGCGATCGCAAAGCCACGGCGGAGTTCGTCGCCGGGCACGCCGACGTGATTCATGCCTACGTCTCGCGCCGGCTGTTTCCCCGCACCGATCTGGTGGAAGATGTAGTGCAGGATGTATTTATGGACGCACTCCGCGGGTTGCATCGCTATCGCGGGGATTCTCCCCTGCGCCACTGGCTCCTTGCCATCGCCCGTCACAAGGTGCAGGACTACTACCGCGGCCGCATCCTCGAAGTCGAACTCGACGACGGCGCCGCGGAGATTGCCGCCGATCAACCCTTCGACGCCTGGCTCGACCGCGAAAACGTGTCCGCCAAAGTGAGGCAAACCATGTCCGCGCTTCCCGATTCCTATCGCTGCCTTCTCCTCTGGCGCTATTGGGAGAAGGCCTCCGCCGCCGAAATGGCCTCCCGGCTCGGCAAGACCGAAAAAAGCGTCGAACGCATGCTGGCCCGCGCCAGAGATCAATTTCGCAGGAGGTGGCAAGGTGAGTGATCAACCGCACGATAACCTGTTCGATCGCCTTGCGGACAAGGTCGAGGCCGAAGAGCCGATTCAGCCGGCGCCCTCCAGCCTGAAAGCACGACTCTACTCCGCGCTCATTCACGCTCAACAGGAAGAAGGCCCGCTGCAGCCTCTTCCCGAAACCTCCGCCTCCGGCCGCAAGCTATGCGTCTTTGAGCAACTCGTCGCCGCCGTCCCGCTCGGCGACCGCGTCCAGCAGGCGTTCTACTGCCAGGTCTGCCACGCCCGCGTCATCGCCGAACACTTCGACAATCCACCCATCTATTGGCCTCATTGCCCCTACGCCGATCTCAAAAATCGCTAGAACGTCCACTGAATCCCGAATAGATTTTGAAAATTCGCCAGATTCCTCTTCCCCGGCGGCGTCAGCAGCTTCGACACCGCGTTCCGCTGAATCGTCTCCGCGAAACTGTACCGCAACCCCACGCCCGACCCCAGCCGTACATCCATGCCCACCGCCACGCGCAGCGCCAATGATCCGTTCGTGACTTCGGCCGCCGGCAACTGCGGATTCCCCTTCAACACCCGCAATTCCCCAGCCGTCGTCGTGACTCGCGTCCACCCCGGTCCCGCCGATAAGTACGGCCGTATCCGGCTCTCCCGATTCCGGAAGTACACCATCAACTCCCCCACCACAGTGTGCATCCGCGCCCGTCGCGCCTGTTCATACGTGCGCTCCACGCCCCCTTCCGCACCCACCGAAGTCAGCAGCAGGTCGTTCCCGTTCGTCGAGTAGCTCCCCTGCACACTGATCCAATCCGTAAAGTGGCGCCCCGCATACACCAGTCCGGTGAACCCGTTTTCCGGCTTGTACAAAGACACTGCCGTACTGGTTCCGCCGATAATCGTACGCCCGTCTCCCGACAATGTGGAGATCCCCGCCATCGCCCCAACGAACGTCTGCGCCATCCCCAGCGCCCCGCCTACATGAAGAAAAAAGACAAATCTGTACAAGCAAAATTATTCTAGCGTGCGGAGGGGGAATCGCGCGGGAATTCCTACTTCACATTCGGAGGTTCTATTCGAGATGCGATTTCCACTTCTCCTTTCCGCGCTGGCCCTTTCCGCGGTTCTGCATGCCCAGGATCCCGGCACTCGCGTTGTCCCCGGCAACGGCGTCATCGATACACCAGGCCGCTACGTGCTCAACAACGAAGCGACTCTGCGTGCACATGGCGCGGCTATTCTCATTACGTCCAGCAACGTCTGGCTCAATCTCAACGGGAACACCGTCATGGGGCCCGGCGGCAAAAACGGCGTCGGCATCCACATCCGCGGAGCCAACGGCGTCAACGTGTCCAACGGCTACATCGTCAACAATGCCTTCGGAGTCATCGTCGAAAACAGCAACAGCGTTACTCTCACCGGACTACACATTCGCGCCCAAGGCCTCACCATTACATCGCTCCCTCCCGAGACGGGCATCATGATCATGCAATCGCGCAATGTCGTCGTCCGCGACAACAGCATCTTCAATACGGGGCTCGGCATCTTCGTCCGTGGCGGGCGCAGCGGTGGCAATCACATCGCGAATAACGTCGTCACGGGTGGAACGAACGCGGTGCTCGGCATTTGCTACAACCCCACCGACAGCGACCCCAACGGACCAAGAGGCGATCTCATCGAGCGCAACCTGGTCTCCGGCTTCAACATCGGCGTCCAATTCTCAGACCGCTCCATGGCCAACATTCTGTACGGCAACACCCTCGCCTATCGCACCATGGCCTTGGATATACGAAACGACACCAACAAAGAGCAGAACAACACATCCGTCCAACTCCCCTGATCTACACACCCATCCGCTGCTTCATGTAAGCGCGCGCTTCGGTGATCATCTGCCGGCTGGTCCGGTCCGTGCGGCGGTTCAATTCCAGAATCACCCACCCGGACCAGCCCTCTGTCCGCAGCGCGCCGGCTACAGCCTCCGGTTTCAATTCCCCCTCCCCCAACACCACCTCCTTCGCCGCCTTGTGATCGCGCAGATGAATGCCGGCCATCCGTGGAGCAAACCGTCCCACCCATTCCTCCGGCTGCAACCCCACATCCAGAAAGAAGCTGACGTCGACGACGAACGACACCAGTTTCGAATCCGTGCCGGCCATCACCCCCACCAGTTCTTCCGCCTTGTTGCTCACTTCCTTGGCGTGGTTATGCACACACAGCCGTACACCCTCGCCGTTGCAGATCCGCCCGAATGCATTCAGATTCTTGCACCACCGCTCCATCACATCGCCTTGCAGCCTGCCATCCGGCGTGCGCGGAATGCCCGATCCACTCATCACGAACAGTGACCCGCCCAGCGCCCGGACGCCCTTCGCAATCCGTTCGCCCTTCCGCATCTCCGCTTCCGCC
>CALFYN010000154.1 GCA_937952345.1 uncultured Acidobacteriota bacterium | reverse complement strand
TACGAGTTCCGCCTGGCGCATAAATAGGAGCCACTCATGAGAACCATTCTTCCCTTGTTGCTGATGGCTGGAGTTGCTTTCGCGGCTCCGCAGGGGGCTTCGAAGAAAGCGCCGGCCAAGGCGCAGCAACGCGATTTGAAATACGAGGTGGACGAGTCGATTGATCCGCCGGCGACGGGCAAGGTGACGGTGCCGCGAAGCTATGCGCTGGTGATCGGCGTGCAGAACTATCCGAAGCTGGACGCGAAGATGCAGTTGAAGTACACGGAGCGCGATGCGGAGGCCGTCTATTCGATTCTGATCAGCCGCGAGGGCGGCAATTTCCGCGCCGAGAACGTGCACAAGTTGACCGGCGAGAAAGCGACGCTGGCGAACATCCGGAATGAGATCGAGAACTGGCTGCCTTCGGTGGCGAAGGAAGACGATCGGGTGCTGGTGTACTTTGCGGGACACGGATTTGTGTATGGCGGCAAGGTGTATCTGGCTCCGACGGATTTCGACAAGGGGAATCCGACGGGGACGGGGTATTCGGTGGAAGCGCTGGGAGCGGCGTTCGGGGCGAAGATCAAAGGCAAGTGGAAAGTGCTGCTGACGGATGCCTGCCACAGCGGCGCAGTCACTTCGGAGACGGATGTGCGAACGATCAACAGCCGGCTGCTGGATCTGAACCGTTCGCTGTTTTCCCTGACGGCGAGCCGGGACCGTGAGCAATCGTTTGAGAGCCCGGAATGGGGCGGCGGACACGGGATCTTCACCTACTACGTGGTGAAGGGGATGGAAGGCGAGGCGGATGAATCGCGGGATGGGATTGTGACGGCGGATGAGTTGTCGAACTACGTGCAGCGCAATGTGCGCGAGGCTTCGGGCGGGCGGCAGAATCCAACCATCGGCGGGAGCTTCGACAATAACATGCTGCTGGCGTACATTCCGGCGGGGGCCACACTGGGCACGCCGCCAAAGCCGCAGTTCGGCACGCTGATCTTCGAATCGAACATGGACAACGTGGAAGTGTTCGTGGATGGGAAGAGCGTGGGCGTGGTGAGCAAGGGGACTCCGTTGCGGCTGCCGGGCATCAATCCAGGAGTGCATCAGATCAAGGGCGTTCGGATGGGGTATGAGCCGGATGGTCCGAAGGACGAGATTGTGTATCCGGGGCAGGATACGACGATCAGCCTGAAGATGCTGATTCCGAGGCGGCGCCCAAAGGCGGCAATCGACAAGTTTGACCCAGCAGTGGAGCGGTATCAGAAAGCACGCGGCCCGGAGCAGTATCGCCGGGCCGTTGGCGATTTTCTGGAGGTGGTTTCGATTGACCCGACCTACAGCCAGGCGTACCTGTTTCTGGCGCGAGCCTATCGCGACTTGCATGAGTACGAGAAGGCGGGGAAAGCGTTCCAGAAGGCGCTGGAGATCGATCCGGATTATGTGGAGGCGCGGACTACGTATGGGGGCATGTTGTTCGATACGGGGAATACGGATGAAGCGATACGGCAGTTGAATGCGGTGATCCAGCGCGATGAGACCCAGGCGACGGCGTACTATCTGCTGTCGCAGGCGTTTCGCGTGAAGGAGCAATACAAGCTGGCAATTGAAGCGGCGGAGAATGCGGTGCGGCTGACGCCGAATAATGCGGAGGCGTATTTCTGGCTGGCGGAAGGACTACGCATGGAGAAGCGCTATTCGGAAGCGATTCCGGCGTATCAACGGTATCTCAAGCTGAGCAACTTCGACAGCAATGGATTCGAGAAGTTCGGTTACTACGCTGTGGGGTTTGGATTGTTTAAGAAGAAGCGCGCCGGCACGCAGGATGTGTGGAAGGAACTACGCAGCCTGACGTACTTCGGATTGTGCGAAAGCGAGCGGCGGGTGAATCATTTCGACAACGCGATCGCGTATTGCCAGAAGGCACTGAGTTTCGACAAGGAAGATGCGCTGACGCATTACAGCCTGGCGCTGTCGTATTTCCGGCAGGGCGCGGCGACGGGCGATGTGGGGTTGCTGCCGGCGGCGCGGAAGCACTTCAACACGATGCTGGCGATTAATCCGGATCTGGAAGAATCGGCGATTGCGAAGCAGAATATCGCCAATATCGACAAGTTTCTCAGAGCGCAGTAAGTTCGATCCCGCCTTTCCCTCCTGTTGGGTCAATAATCCGGTCCGGATTTTCCCAAAAAGACGCGAATTCACCAGTTGATAGGTCACCGCGGAATAACCCGCGATCGTCGTCAGTAGTCCCGCAAGCAAGAGTCGGTACATGGCCGTCGTCCTCCACCAATGAACGAGCGGGAATCCACCCACGATTCTTGCAGGCCACGCAAAAAGAGCTACTTCAGGATTTCTCCATACAACTGCGGCTTCCGGCTGCGGATCGCCGCCTTCCCCACCCGCTCATCCAGCACCACTTTGCCCATCACCACCTGATCCCCCGGCGCACCGTCGTCCTGCGCCACGATTTTCCCCCGCGGATCAATCAACAGGAACTGCTGCGGATGCACAAACGCCACCCATACCCCGTTCTCAAACGCCCGTGTCCGCATCATCGCAGTATTCATATCCCCGTACGATCCCCACGCCGGCACAATCAGCAACTGCGCCCCCTTGATCGCCAGAATGCGCGAAGTCTCCGGCAACTGCCGGTCATAGCAGATCAGCGTCCCCCATCTCCCCAGCGGAGTGTCCACTACCGGAAACGCTGTCCCTGTCGTATTGAACGGTTCGTCATCGGCGTTATGCGACTTGTGGTAGCTCATCGCCACTTCGCCCCGCGGAGTAATAATCGCCAGCGAGTTGAAACTCTGCTCCCCGCGGCGCTCCGCGAAGCATACCACCAGGTGAATCTTTAACTCCTTCGCCAGCCCCTTCAACTTCCCCAGCATCGGACCATCCAGCCGTTCCCCCACCGCCGCCAGTTTCTCCGGCGTGATCTCGGGAATGCGCTTGTTGTTGGCCACATAGCCTTCCAGAAAACCTTCCGGAGTCACCACCACCTGCGCACCTTTGGCCACTGCCTCGCGCGTGTATTTCTCAATCCGCTTCAGGTTCGCTTCCTTGTCCCATGCGTCCGGCAACACGCGAATCCCCGCCAGCGTGAACGATGTCGCCTCTCCCGCCCAAACAGGAAGGCAAGCCAGAAGCAAGAGCAGCGTCTTCATGTCAGAAACTCAACCCGTGCAGATATTGATAGCTTTCCCGCAAACTCGCCACCGG
>CALFYN010000153.1 GCA_937952345.1 uncultured Acidobacteriota bacterium | reverse complement strand
TGCGAGCAAGACGAATGCACGAAGACCCATGCTCCAATCATCGCAGCTTCCCGGGCGCGGCTGGTTACGCGAACAGCATTCGCCGGATGTGCGGACTCAGAGAGCGGAGGCCGACAGGACTGCCGTTTCGCCGGGGTTCATTGCGACGGCGGCGGAGGTAGGGGCCGGGGTTCCGAAATAGCGGATGTGAGCGACATCGACGATGCGATTGACCAAGGCATCGAAATCGTAGCCGGCGTGGCGGGCGGCGAGCACGTAGGAACCTCCGCCGCCGAGCGAAGCCATGGTATTGATCTCGAGGACCCAGGGCCGGTTGTTGGCATCGATGCGGAGGTCTACGCGGGCGTAGTCGCGGACATGGACGGCGTGGAAAGTGCGCCGGGAGATTTCGTGGAGACGCGTGAGGAGCGCATCGTCCAGGGGTGCGGGACAGATCTTTTCGGCTTCGACCGCGCTTTTGTGGAACTTGTCCTCGTAGGTAAGGATGCGCAGGGCGCGTCCGCCGAAATCCTGTTCCACGACGGGGAGTATTTCGGGCGTGCCGTTGCCGAGCAGGGCCACGCAGACTTCGCGGCCTTCGATGTATTCTTCGACGAGCGCGGGCTGGCCGAAGAGGGAGGCGACGGATCGAACGGCTTCCTGGAGAGCGGCGGGGTGTTCGACAAGGCGGAGCCCGAAGCTGGTGGATTCGTGGCGTGGCTTCACGATGACGGGAAATCGCAACTCATCCCAGACCGATTCCTCACCGGTCATCACGCGGAAGTCGGGTGTATCGACTCCGGCGGCGCGAATGAGTTCCTTGGTAATCACCTTATCGAGTCCGAGCGCGTGGCCGAGAGGGCTGGAACCGGTGTAAGGGACGCCTGCCATCTCCAGAAGTGCGGGGATGTGGGTATATCGTGCGTCGCCCTGAATGCCATAGGCCATGTTGAAGACCATGCCGGTGGGGGCGCCGTCCGGACCTGGCGGCATGAAGGCGGCCAGCACCGAGGGCAGATTCATGTTGCCGTCGCAGACCAGAACCTGGTGGCCGTTGCGATGCAGCGCGTCGGCTACGGCAGTGACGGACTTCTTCCCGTACTTTTCCTGGCAGGGGACACCGAATCGGTTGATGACGATGGATCGAGTGGGGTTGTGACAATTGCAATTTTCATGTTTAGATAGCTCCTGATCTGGCAGTGGGTTGGCACTCGGCGGCGGGGACAGGCATAGGGATGCGTACGCGCGGGGTCTTTTTGCGGCGCGTACGTCTCCGGTTGGCTTTCTTGTCCCAGAGGCGAAAGCCGAGAGCGCGGTCGATGAAGGCGATGAGGCCGGCTTGGAACACGATCCATTCCGGGTAAGCGAGAACGCTGTCGAGCAATCCGGGGATGCGGCCCACAAGCACGATCGCCGCGGCGCAGAGAAGTGTGAGGGCGGAACGACGGAGGGCGAACGCGGCGCCGGACTTGTTGGCGACTTCGGCGAAGCTTTCGCAGGTGAGGCACAAGGCAACGACGGGGAATAGCGCCCAGCCGGCGACGGATTCGGCCTGGAGTTGACGTCCCACGAGAAATGGGATGGCCAGGATTGTCGATACCAGCGCGAGGGAGATTCCCATGCGCGCAAAGTAGGCGGCCTTCACATGTGGCCGGGCCAGATACATGACTGCGACGGCGACGCTCAGCATGAGGGTTCCGCCGGCAAACCCGGTGGACTGAAAGGCGATGGCGAGCAGGATGGGCCGGAAGAAGCTCAAGACTCTGAGGCCCAGGCTAATGCGGAACAAGCAGACGATGAGGGCGCCTAACGGCACCATAGCGGCATCACGGAAATGAGCGAGGATGGGCGGCGGAGCGCCGGCGAGGCTCATGAACTGGCGAAGGCTGGCGGCGGATTCCCAGGGGAGTTGTTTGTAGAGAACGAGCAGACAGGGTACAGCCAGCAG
>CALFYN010000152.1 GCA_937952345.1 uncultured Acidobacteriota bacterium | reverse complement strand
TGGTTGGAGCGACTGGGTTCCGCCTACCGGACTGTGCTGCAGTTGAAGTATTTCGATGATCTCTCCGATCGGGAGATTGCAGTGGCACTTGGGTATCCTTTGGGAACCGTCGCGTCCCGGCTACATGAGGCGAAGAAGGCATTGTTGGCGGTGTTGGAGGCCCCCGCAAAGCTTCTGATGAAGCTTCGATCTTTCCAATACCGTGCCTGGCCAACCAATGAAAGTGAACCTGCTCTGGGAGCGCGGTAATTGGAAACCAGTTCGAGAGTGTTCTTCTGGCTCCCGCCTGAGGCCATCTTCGGCGCTGAATTTGGAACGCCGCCACTCGTTGACGGCTGTCGCGTTGAACTGCGGTTCCTTTGCCACTCCGTCCTCGGATAGTTTTCGCAGCAGCAGATCAAGTCCCACTGCCCAGGAGCGCTCAAAAGCTATCGAGTTAACGCGCGTCACCTCAATCGTGACCTCTCCGTGTGGGAGATCATCGATGTGCAGGGGTATGACGAAGTCCTTGATATTGTGTTTCCGAGCGATCCCCTGGGCCAAGTGGATTTCACGGAGCACACCGTCCTTGTTGTTCGATGAGCGGGACAGCACGAACAAGACTTTGGCGGCGCGTTCACGAATCACCGCCTCGATGTCATCCCAGAAAACCTCACCGCCGAGGAGCTTCGTCAAGTCGCACCAAACGCGGTAGCCTTGGCTGGCGAGCCGAAGGGCGAGCCAAAGCGTAAACTCATTGTCCTCGGGGTTGGCATGACTGATGAGGATTGTGTCGCGAGACGGGGAAGGTTGCTGCTGAGACGTAAGAATCCCTCCGAGGGTTTGCGTTGGTAGCGGCGACGCGCTGATCTTTGCTTTGAGGACCGAAGATCTACGGCCTCTCCTCGCCAGCATTCCGAAACGTATGAGCCTATGGAAGGATGGTTGCTTTGCAACTTCAAACGGGCCGTGTCCACTCTGGGCGAGAGCACCGGCGGCTCGTCAAGGCGGGTCGTATGTTTACTCTTCGGCATCTTCCCTTAAGTCATCGACCAGATCTTGCAACTCGTCTCCGCTGACCGGCCTTCGAGCCCAATGTCGCACGTGAAAGACGCGGACTGTTCCTGCTGACGCCGTTTCGTGGCGAATTGAATAGTAGATCTTGAAGGAGCGGTTTCTCCGGCCATGGAGAAGGAGTCGAATCTCCTGACCCACATCCTCGGATTCGGCAGCAACGGGGCATCTGGCAGGCATTTCCTTGAGTGATGCGATCTCATCGAAAATGCCGTTGAACCACTTCTCGGCTACAGCAAAGCTGCTACGGGCCTTGATGTAGTCGGCTATCGCATCGAGATCATCCAATGCCTGCGGTGCAATCTCAACGCGAAAAGCCATGCTTCTTCCGGAGCTTCTTTTCAGCCTCTTCGAGGGGAATCGCTTTACCACGTTCGGATTGCTCGATGCCGCGGCGGATGGCGGCGACAGTTTCGGCGTGTTCGAGACGGTCGAGCATCAGTTGATAGCTCTCGGCATCTTGAACGACCAACTCGGCGCGACCATTCACGGTCAACACGAGCGGTGTTCTCTTTTCCTTAAGCCGCCCAACGTAGTCTTTGATGTTCCGCTGGAACTCCGTCACGGAGCGAACCTCTCGCAAGTCGATCATGGCAACCTCGATCATGTTTTAAGCAGACTATTCCATGCTATCAGCTTGAGCGATGCCAGTCCATAAGGATTCGCCGAGGGAGCACAGAGCCGAAAGATAACAGATTTTATCTTTCTTCCTGACATGGTACAAGCCACTGAAACAGAGGCACTTTCAGGCATCCTATGGATGAGGACTTCAGGCGGCATCTCGGTTCCCAACAGTCACCCGTAGCGACTGGCTCCGGCGTCACGCTGCCCGAGGTCACGGTGCCGTCTATTGAGAATCGAACCTTGCCTCCCGTCCTTCTGGGAAGCGTTCCTCCCTCCGTCGAGCGTCGAGTCCGTGAGTTTCACAACTCCGTAGCGGCGATCTTCGAGACCTGGGTCTCGCGGCGCGAAAGCGCGCACACGCGGAGAGCGTACCGCCAAGATGTAATGACCTTCGTCCGCTTCATGGGCTGGTCTTGGCCGAAGGACTCCACCGCGATGCTGACGGTATCTGTTCAAGACGTGCTCGCGTTTCGCGAGCTACTGGTTGAATCAAATGCTGCACCGAAAACCATCAATCGGCGAATCTCGTCGCTTTCCGTCTTCTACACGTACCTCGCCGGTGCCGCCGCCGAGATGCGGCTTCCGATCACGGGTTCCGAATCCGGCCCATGCGCAATTCGTCTCACCGGCCTCCACCGATCCCGTCAAAGAGGCGCGCTCGCTTTCCGCCACACGCGCGCGGCAACTTATGGGCATGCCGTCTGGGGATTCAGTTGTGGAAGCCAGGGACAGGGCGATCCTAAAATTCTTCCTCTACTCAGGCGCACGTCTCGGCACGGGATGTCGGCTCAAGGTTGCCGACTTTCCCCGCGATGGCGATGAATGCACCGTTCGGCTTCACGAGAAGCCGACCCCACTCGGCTCGTCGTCGCAGGAGTGGAGGTGAACGTTGGCAGTTTGTTCCCGCGCTCGACCTGAACCGAGAAGCTCTGTGTCGCCGCGTTTCCAGCGACATCCGATACGCGGACCGTTACCGCGTGCGTGCCGACACTTGCCCGCGTGGAAAGCCACCGAAGGAGGCCGGTGTTCGCGTTAATCGTCATCCCCGCAGGAGCAACGGTGAGGGCGTAGGAAACGAGGCCGTTTTCCGGATCGCGTGCCACAACCTGATAGGCGTAAAGCTCCCTCGAGGTAGACGGATCGGAATCGCCTTCGATCTCTTCGCCGTCGCTTCCCCACCGGCCTGAATACGACACCAAGTACGGCGGATCGGTGATGACCATGTCGAAGGTTTCCTAAGGATAGATCGGAAGCACACGTTCGCCCGTTTCAATTCGAGAGTGTAATTTCTGCTGTTGTCTCCAGTAGTGGGTTTAGAATGCAGTTACCCGAGCGGAGGATACGGCAATGCGGGGACGCAACCGGAGCGCCGACTCGGGTGTGGGAACAACCGGGGGCGGCCGCGCCGTCCCCGGGCCCGGTTGTTCTTACCGCAAAGCGATAAATCCCGGGAGGGCGAGGGCAGAGCCCTAGCATCCAGAAAAGCCTCCTTCCTTATTGGTTCGCCGCCATGGATACAACCTTGCCCTCGTCGTTGGGTGCGGAGTCGAACGTAAGATACGCCTTGTCGTCGGTCAGCCAGTCCTCGTGGATCTCGATCAGCAGCATGCCGATGAGCCGGATGCAGGCGCCGCGGTGCGGAAAGATGCCGACCACGCGAGTACGGCGCCGGATTTCCAGATTCACTCGTTCCAGCGGATTGGTGGAACAGATGCGCGTCCGGTGGTGTGCCGGGTAATGCAGGTAACTCAGCACATCGTCCACGCCACTCTCGAATACGTCCATCGCTTTGGGAAAACGCGAGCGGAAGCGCTGCATCAACTCTTCGGCTTTGAGCCGGGCGCTGGTTTTGTCGCGCTGGACGAACACGGCCTTCATCGACTCGCTGACTTCGGCCTGCGCCTTCTTGCTCACATGCACCAGCACGTTGCGATAAAAGTGCACTTTGCAGCGCTGCCATTCGGCTTTGAATACCTTGCGTTACGGTCGCCTTCAGGCCGCTGTGCGCGTCGGAGATCACCAGCACGACGCCCTGTAAGCCCCGCTCTTTCAGGCTTTTCAGAAACGGCGTCCACCCCTCCTCGCTTTCGGTGGGAATCAGATCAAAGCCCAACACTTCACGCCGGTTCGACGGGCCGATCCCGGTTGCGATGACGCAGGCCATCGACTCCACTCGCTCGTCTTCGCGCACCTTCTCGTATATCGCGTCGATCCACAAATAGCGGATCTCCCCCAACCGACGCTCGCGAACCATCCGTACCTTCTCGTCCAACGCCGCGCACAGTTGGCTCACCTGGCCGGCCGACACACCGGTGATGCCGAAACTGGCCAGCACCGTCTCGATCTTGCGCGTGGACAACCCCTTGCACGACCGCCTCCTGGATCACGCTAATCAGCGCCTGTTCGCTTCGTTTCCGGTGTTCGATGAAGCTCGGTACGAAGCCGCCTT
>CALFYN010000151.1 GCA_937952345.1 uncultured Acidobacteriota bacterium | reverse complement strand
ATGAAGCCCTACGCCGAGGTCGCCATCATCCAGGACGAGTCCTCCGGAGCCCTGGTCACCGGCAGTCTCTTGGACATGCTCTCCGTCATGAACACGCCGGTGCGCGCCATCCCTTCTCGTGAGCTCACCGCCGCCACCATCGAAAGGGCGAAGGTCACGGTGGCCATTGCGCCCCAAGCCTACAGCGCGCGCCAACAGGCCATCATCGCCGGCTACGCAGGCAAACTCATCACCGGTCCCAAGCAATGGCGGATGCCCGAACCTCACGCGGGCCGGATCACGTTCGACAAAGCGCAATACAGGGAACTGGAAGCCATCTGGCCGGAGTTGCACCTGGCCGTGCAACGCAAGAACTTCGGCGTGCGCATGTTTAATGTGACCGGAGTGCTTACCTATCTTCTCCGCGACGACCGGCAGGCCGTTCTGCACCTGATCAACTACACGGATTACCCGGCCGAGAACATCACCGCATTCATCCAGGGGAAGTACAAGTCGGCAACACTGCTGAGCCCCAATTCACCGCCTCGGGAGCTGAATACGTACGAGGCACCGGACGGCACGGCGGTGGAAATCGACAAGCTTGGAACTTGCGCCACGGTGGTTGTGGGCCGGTAGGCGCGCCTTACTCCGCCACGGGCTGCGAAGTCCCGTCATTCACCGGAGCCACTTTCTTCACCGGCTCGACGACCGTCCACTTTTCCGGCGTAAACTCGACTGTGCGAACTTGTCCCCGCGGTCCCACCGGCCCGATGTTCTCGCCGTTGAATTGCACATCCACGCCACCGGCATTGCCGAGCAATATGCGTGCATTCTCATTCCCAGCGGTGACGCTGGATTCGCCCGCCATCAGCACACGCTCCACCTTCACCTTGCCATCGACGGTGATGCGCAGCCACGTCTGCTCCTTTGCCGTCACGGCCAGTTTGATCCGCCCCGATAGGGTTGACGCATCGGTCAATCCGGCCGCCGGAGCCTGCTCCGCCACCACCGGAGCGGGGGTGGGCGTTGGCGCGGCCTCTGGAATGAGGGGCTGTGCCGCGGGAGGAGAAACCGTTTCCGGTATCGATGCAGGATCGGAAACGGCAGGCTTGCCCGATTCCGCGAGAGTCGAACTGATCTGCGACCGCTGCCACAACCAGAAGATTGTTCCACAGGCCACAATCACCGCCGCCAGCATCACGACCGACGCCGTGAGCTTTCGCGCCGACACCGCCGAGGCCGAACCTTCCGGCAATGGATCGACATAGAAATCCCGCCCGATTTGAATCGCTTCCGAACCTGCGCCAGCGTTGGAAAACACCTCGGGAGGCGCAATCTGCCGCTGCAGTTCGGCTTGGAGTTGCTCGTTATTCACGCCCAAATGCTCGGCATACTGGGTGGTGAAGCTGCGTGCGAAGAACCGGCCCGGCAGGCTATCGAAATCGTCGCGCTCCAGTGCCTGCAAGTACTGCAGCTTGATGCGAGTCCGCTCAGCAATGGTCGCTAAGTCGAGCCCTTGGCGTTCTCGCTCCCTTTTTAAGATTTCGCCGACGGAAGCCATAGGTGGCGCTAGTACCTTCCAGGATATAATACAACAGTTTCCGTGCAAGAATATCCCCCCCGTTCCGTATCGGTTATCCTCGTAAACTTAAACCGCCTCGACCTGCTCCGCAACGCCCTGCGATCGCTGCTCGATTCCCCGCGCGCGAACACCGAAATCATTGTCGTGGACAATGCCTCTACTGATGGCTCCGCAGCCATGGTGGCCGCCGAATTCCCCTCCGTCCGCCTCATCCGCAACACCACGAACAAGGGGTTCTGCGAAGCCAACAACCAAGGCATCGCCCTCGCCACTGGCGAATTCATCGCCCTGCTCAACAACGACGCCGAAGCCGGCCCAGGATGGCTGGACGCTCTAGTACAAGCCATCGAAAAAAACCCACGGGCCGGTATGGCCGCCTCGAAAGTACTGGTCTGGGAGGACTCCCGCCGACTGGACAAGGTGGGCCACCTGATCTTCCTCGATGGGCAGAACCGCGGCCGCGGCTCCGGCGAAATCGACAACGGGCAATACGATACCATGGAGGATGTTCTTTGGCCCGATGGGTGCGCGGCCCTCTACCGCCATTCCATGCTCGATGAGATAGGAGGTTTCGACGAGGATTTCTTCGCCTATGCTGACGACGCCGAACTCGGATTACGCGCCCGCCTCGCCGGTTGGTCCTGCGTGTATGCCCCAACGGCCGTCGTTCGCCACCACCGCGGAGCCACACTCGGCGTCCGTTCCCTGCGCCGGGTGGAACTGATTGAGAGGAACCGTGTCTTACTCGCCGCCAAGCTATTCCCGTGGAGCCTGCTATGCCTAAACGGCGTGTTTTATCTGGCAAGGCTGGCCGCGGGATTGTGGGCCGCGATCATGGGCCGTGGCGAAATCTCACGCTTCCCGGGATGGAAGAACAAGCTGCTGGTAGCGCGGTCGATGATCCGGGCGGACCTGGAAGCACTCGCGATGCTGCCGCGAATCCTCCGCAAGCGCAGGCGGATCCGCTCTTTCCGGAAGCTGTCGACAACGGAGACCATCCGGCTGCTTTGGAAACACCGGATCTCGCTCCGGGAGCTGAGCCAGCAATCGATCTAGACGCCCTCGAATCGGGCGACAGGGCCTGCCCTGCCTGCGGCTGTGTGGAGATGCGCACGCTGCTGCGCGGCACCGACCGGCTGTATCGCACCACAACGAAATCGTTCCTTGTCGTGCAGTGCACGCGATGCGGACTGATGCGCCTCTTCCCCTGGCCCACGCCCGCTGAACTGCAAGCGTACTACCCCGATAATTACTGGTTCGACCCCGCCACCGACGCCGCCGGCCGTGCCGCCGAAACGTATCGCCGCTTCGTGTTGGCCGATCATGTGCGCTTCGTGTGGCGTGCGTTCCTGGCGAGCGGCACCGCCGGCCCCGTGCTGGACGTCGGTTGCGGCGGAGGCCTGTTCCTGCGGATGCTTGCCGAGCGCGGCGCTAAGGTTGCCGGCCTCGATTTCGCACCTGCCGCGGCGCGGGTGGCCTGGCACACCAATCACGTTCCTTCGATTTGTGGCAGCCTGGGGCGCTCGCCCATCGCCGCGGAAAGCTGCGCCGTCGTGACGATGTTCCACGTGCTGGAGCATCTGTACGACCCGGCCGCCTATCTCGACGAAGCCCGGCGCATCCTGAAACCCAACGGCCGGCTGGTGGTGCAGGTGCCGAACGCCGATAGCTGGCAATTCCTGCTGCTTGGCGAATACTGGAACGGCGTGGACATTCCACGCCATCTCATT
>CALFYN010000150.1 GCA_937952345.1 uncultured Acidobacteriota bacterium | reverse complement strand
CAGGCCGCCGCGGCCACCACCGAAAGCAGCAACGCCGCTCCAACGAAACTCCGCCCATCCGTGGCGCTGACCTCGATCAACATGCTGCCGATCAGCCGCGACGCCGCCATCGCTCCCACAACCCCAATCGCCAGACCCGCCGCCGCCAGCGACATGCCCCATCGCATCACCGCCCCCAGCACGTTCGGCGTCCGCGCGCCCAGCGCAATCCGTATCCCGATTTCCCGCGTCCGTTGTGTCACTCCGTACGCCATCACGCTGTACAATCCCGCCGACGCCAGCGCAACCGCAAAGGCCGCCAGCGCCGCCAGCAGGCTTGCCGCCACCGTTTGCGGAATCAACGTGACCTCAGTCCACGCCCGCAGCGTCATCACATCGAAGGCCGCCGCCCGCGGCTCAATCGCCGCAACTTCACGGCGCAGCGATTTGCGGAATCCCTCCGCCGGTCCGCCCATTCGGAAAAAAGCATACAACTGCTGCGGCATCCCCTTCTGCTGATAGAACGGCGCGAAAAGATGCGGCCTCGGCGCCTCCGCTACATGAAAGTACTTGCCATTCTTCGCCAATCCGACAATCGTCGCCCAATTCCCGAAACAGCGCACCTTCCGGCCAATGGGGCTGACACCCGGAAAATAGCGGCGCGCAAATGCCTCATTCACAATCAACACCGGCGCCGCCTTCGCATCATCCCTCTCATCAAAATCGCGTCCTTCCAGCAGCGGAATGCGCAGCGCGGAAAAGAACCCCGGCGCCACCCGGTAGTTGTTCACCGCGTCCGGCAACCCCGAAGCCGTCACGTATCCGTCAATTTCGATACTGGTGAACGGCCCCGCATTCGAACCCAGCGGAGCATCGTTGGCGAACGTAACGCTCTCCACGCCCGGATTCCCCGTCAGACGCTGGCGCAGCCGTATCGTGAACTGGTTCAACTCGCCGCGTGTCAAACCCCTGCCCGACAGGTAGAACCGCGCCAACTCCACGCCGCTCCTCTCGAAGCCCGGATGAATCTCCCGCGCCGCCTGAAAACTGCGCAGGAACAACCCCGCACCAATCAGCGCCACCGAAGCAAGCGCCACCTCGCCGATAATCAGCGCGTTCCGTAAATAATGCGACCCCGCCCCTTGCGACCCGCCGCGCCCGCCTTCCTTCAGCGCTTCGTTCACATCCGAACGCATCCAATACAACGCCGGCGCGGCGCCCGACAGCAGCGTTGCCAGCAGGCACGCCATTGCCGTAAACCCCATCACGCGCAGGCTCGGCGTGAATCCGATCGCCACCGGAGCGTTGATCGGCGGAATCAGCGAGGGCAGCAGATCCGCCATCCAGAACGCCATCAGGATTCCGCCCAGCGCCCCCGCCACCGCAAGCATTCCCGTTTCCGTCAGCAATTGCAGAATCAGCCTCCGCGCGTCTGCACCCATCGCCAACCGGATGCCCATCTCCTTGCGCCGCGCCACCGATCGCGCCAGCAACAGATTCGCCACATTGGCGCAGGCGATGCACAGCACCAGCACCGACAACGCCATCAGAATCATTAGCGGGCGGTGCAGCAAATCCGTCGCCCCGCTGCGGAATCTCCACACCGGCCGGATTGTTGCTCCGATGCCTCGATTCGATTTCGGATACTCCCGCGCGCGCCCCGCCGCCAGCGTCGCCGCTTCCGCGTTCGCCTGCCCCATCGCCACGCCATCGCGCAATCGCGCCAGCACGTACACGGAGCGGCTATCCCGATCCTTGAAATCGCTTTCCCGCAGCACACCTAACTCGCGGCCCGTGGCAACCGGCATCCACAAATCCATCGCCAGCCCCGACATCGTTCCCCGAAACTCCGCATCCGTCACCCCAATCAGCACCAGATCCCGTTGATTCACGCGGATCGTCTTCCCGATCAGCCGCTCATCAGCGTTGAATCGCGTGCGCCAGACCCGGTGACTCAGCACCACCACCGGCTGCGCCGCCTCATCCGCTTCACGAAACAGCCGTCCCCGATACGCACGCACACCCAGGAAGGAAAAATAATTCGCCGAAACCACCTCGCCCCACAACACCTGTGCGTTCGTGCTCGCATCGCCCAGCGTGAACACGTCCTCCTGATGCGCCGCCAGATCGGCCACCGAGCGCAGGTTGGCGCGAAAATCTTCGTACTCCAGCAGCGACACCCGGTTCGCACCGTTCGGCGCTGTCGCCGAAGCCGATTCGAGCACCGCCAGTTGCCCGCCCACCGATGTCCCCGGGAACGGGTTGAGCAGCAACGCGTCAATCCAACTGAACACCGTGGTATTGGCGGCGATTCCCAATGCCAGCGTGACAACCGCCACCGCGGTCAACCCGGGGCTGCCCAGGAAGAACCGCAGCCCGTAACGCAGATCCTGGATGATGGTTCGCATGGTTTGAATTCCACCGCTCAAACCAGCACGCCAGGGGCCACTGCCCCGCATGGCGCGCCGTACCGCTCATTTGTGTCCGCAAATGGGAATCGATGCGCGGAATCAGACAATCAGCGATGGATCGATTTCCACGCCCAACCCCGGCCCCCGAGGCACGTCAATATAACCATCCTTACCCACCTTGGGCGGATCTTTGAAAATCACAAAGCGGTTCTCATACGAACCCACCGGCGGATCGTGCAGCAGTTCCCAATACGGAGCGTGCGCCCACGATGCCACCAGGTGCAGCGTCGCAATGGTTCCGATATTTCCCCCGCCATGATGCGGCATGATTCGCTTCCCAAACGCCTCCGCCAGTGCGCCGATCTTCCGCAGCCCCGTGATCCCTTCCGTCACCAGCGGCTCCGGTTGCAGAATGTCGTAAACGCCGTCCGTGCACATCTGCCGGAACTCATGAATCCCGCGATTATTCTCCCCACCAGCCAACGGCATCGACAATTGCCGGTTCAATTCCGCCAGTTTTGCGAATTCATAGCGCTGCAGCGGCTCCTCCAGAAAATACACCCCCATCCGCTCCAATTCCTTCGCCGTATCGAGCGCCCGCCGGTAATCCCACAAAACACCCGGTTGCCAGTTCCCGCTCGATTGCGCCTGATTGGCATCCACCATGATCGTCATCTTCCCGCCCGTGGCCTGCCGCACCGCCTCCACCGTCCGCAAATCGTCCCGCATGCTTTCATGGTGCAAGCGCAGCTTGATGGCCTGGAATCCGTCCCCGGCGAGCTTCGTCGCCATCCGCGCCCGCTCCTCCGGAGTCTCCAGTCGAATCATGCTCGCATACGGGATCACGCGATCCTTCGCCGCGCCCCACAACTTGTACAGCGGCTGCCCGCACGCTTTCCCAATCAGATCCCACAGCGCGATGTCAACATTCGAGCCACCCCGGTAATGCGTGCCCGCCACATAGTAGCGAAGCCGTCCGGCGTGCTGTTCGATATCGAACGGGTCCATGCCCACCAGCCGTGCTTTCGCCGCCGCCAGCAGCCCGTCATCCACCCCCGGCCCGATCCCCGTCAACCCCTGATCGGTATGTACCTGCAACACCGATCCGCCACCCACGAAATACTTCCGAGGATTCCCCGGATCCCAGGCCGCTTCCATCGTCCCCGCTTCCCGCAGCACCCGCAGATTCACCTGCTTCACATCGGTGATCTTCACGCGCCCCGCCGCGCGCTGTGCCTGTGCCTGGAACGGCGCGGCCGCCGTGGCGAACAACGAAAGGAAATCGCGGCGTCTCAACTTAACCCTCCTGCGCAGCCAGCCAGTGTTGATGGGTGTCGCACTTGTGCGTAAACCGGCTCACCCTCCCCTGCTCGTTGAAGTGCCAGATATGCACCTCATCCGACTCATTCACACTCTTCCCCGTCGCCTTCACGACAAACCCCAATTCAATCAGCACCACCACCACATTCCCCTCGGCCAGAAACATCTTCGGCTCGAATCGAGTGAAACTGACGGCGTCCAGCGCCTGAAAAAATTCGACCACCGCGTCCCGCCCCCGCCGAGGCTTGATCCAGGGCGCGCCCCCGTCCGTAACACCGTAATCCCAATCAACGTCCGCATCGAGATGGCTCAGAATCGCAGGAACATCTCCCCGTCCGAACGCCCCGTAGATCGACTGCACTGTTTGTACATGGCTCATGCAGGATCTAGTGTACATTTCTGAGACACTGGTCACCAGGAGGGTATCGGATATGGACGCCGTGGAAGAATCGCGCCAGCGGATACGCAACACGCTGCATGTCCCGCAACCTCTCCCGTCCCTCGACGCCGAAAAGCACGGCGAGTTCCGCCTCGCCCCCGACATCACCGTCGAGCGCGTGTCCTACACCACGCAACTCGGCATGCGCGTTCCCGCCATTGTCTACCGCCCGTCCGATTCCGCCCCGCGCCGCCCCGCGTTGATCATCGTCAACGGCCACGGTGGCGACAAGTTCGCCTGGTATGCCCTCTACGCCGGAGCCGCCTACGCACGCCAGGGCTTCGTCGTGCTCACCTACGATCCGGCCGGCGAAGGCGAGCGCAACTCCCAGCGCCTCTCCGGCACACGCGCCCACGACCGCATCGTCGAACCCGAAGAAATCGGCCGCTGGCTCGGCGGCCTCATGATTTGCGACGTCATGCAAGCCGTGAGCTACCTCGCCTCCCGCCCCGATGTGGACCCGGCCCGCATCGCCGCCGCCGGCTATTCCATGGGTTCCTTCGTGCTCTCCCTCGCCGGCGCCATCGAAACACGCCTCAAAGCCTGCCTCCTCACCGGTGGCGGCAACCTCGACGGACCCGGCGGCTACTGGGATCGTTCCAAGCCCATGTGCCAGGGCATCCCCTATCGCTCGCTCTCCTTCCTCGGCGATCGCGCCGCGCAGCTCTACGCCCTCCACGCCCGCCGAGGCCCAACGTTCGTGTATAACGGCGATCAGGATACCGTCGTCTCCATGCCGAATTTCGGCGAATCCTTTTTCGCCGATCTGCGCGCACGCGTCACGCGCCTCCTCGACGGCGCCGGTACGCCCTTCGAATACGCCTTCGTTCCTACCGCCAGCCACCGGCCCCTGGTGGTCACCAAACCCGCCGCGCTCTGGCTCTGCACCGCGCTCCAACTCCCCGAGCCCATGCGCGCCCGCATCGCCGCGCTCCCCGTGACTCGCATCGCCGGCTGGACCGCCGACTGGAACGTCCCCATGGATCCGCTCTACGCCACATACGACCGCGAGGGCGGAACACTCGGCATTGGCCGCGCCATCCCCGCCGCCGATCGCCGCCGTCTCCATGTTTTCCCTGATGCGGAATGGGAGCGCCGCAAGGACCGTCTGGTGCATGAAGCATGGCTCCAGCGCGCCGCCGCGCAAATTTAGGAACTCTACCCCCTCCCCGCGCGTCTCTACGGATAGGAGGGCGGAGATGATGCAATCGACAGCGGATACGGTACGTGTGTTCGATGCCCTGGTGCAACTGGGCGATGTCAGCCGCAAAAGCGGGCGCACCTTCGAGGCCGACCGCCTTTATGAAGTAGCTGCGGCCATCCTGCACGACGAGGTGAATACGTTGATCGTGCCCCGGGCCTTCGTCGATCCCGCCGCCGGAGCCAAGGAGTGGGTCGTCCTGCGTGGCGGCAGCCTCCTCCCGCCGCAATAGATTTTGCATGCGGCCCGCGCTTTCCGTACAATAGAAATTCGGCCCAACGAGTTGCGGGAGTAACTCAATGGTAGAGTCACAGCCTTCCAAGCTGTTGGTTGCGGGTTCGATTCCCGTCTCCCGCTCCATTCCTGTCCCCCGATCGCGCCGGTGTAGCTCAGTTGGTAGAGCATCTGACTTGTAATCAGAAGGTCGTCGGTTCGATTCCGACCGCCGGCTCCATTCAAATCAACAAGATAAAGATCACTGAATCGTCACTGTTTCTCCCACTACAGGGACTTTCACAGGGAGCACTTCTGAACTTGCATTCTCAGATCGCAATCGAACGGATGCTACTGCCTGTACTTTTGCAGCCATTCGAATGTGCGAACAGCGCTCCAGCATCAAACAGGACGGCGCGGGGATGAAGATCATCTGGGATGACAACACAAACTGCCAAGTGAAGCGAATCTTCCGAAAGTGAGTGAACACGGTGGGGGGGAGGGGTAAGGGCTAGTTCTCGACTCATGCCAGTTCCTCCTAGCCCTCAACTGTCCACGGAGCATCCTCTACGGTTCCAATCCAACTAGGCACACCGGTTCGATTCGCAATCTGGCCGTTGTAACCAAACAGGTACAGAAGGACAAACTCGATATACTGCTGGCCAAGATTCCAAGCCTCAAAAACGACTTTCCCATCTGTTGGCTTCGGGTTCCCTTTCTTCTCACCGCGAAAGTGTACTAAGTTGTGGCGGACTTTTACAACTGCGTCCGGCCCATCATTCCAGTTCATGGCCCTAGACACGGCTTCAAGTTCAGATAGTGTCGAAGGGAGAGGAAGGGGAATTCGCGCTTGACTGACAAGCAGGCGAAGCCAATCCGAATCGGGTAACTTCCCGAAGCCCTCCGTGCTTATCATTCTCTTCATGTTCACGAGGTAATGCCAAGCCAAAACTTCGAGAGCAGCGCATGTAAGGATGAGTGAACCATCTGGCCCTGCGGCGAGTGTATTGCTGCGCATATACCAATAAATCGCCGTCTTGATCGCCTGATGCCAGTCTTTGGAGAGCCACTTGTCAGCAAAACCAGGGAAGGCGTCTTTTAGCGATTGAGAATGATGCCAATCAAACCAAGAAATTTTAGGGCTCCAGGCATCGACCTGACCATTTCCTAACATCCACCACCCAGGATTGTCATTGCGGTCAAAACCAATGGCAAGCACAGGGCTGACTCG
>CALFYN010000149.1 GCA_937952345.1 uncultured Acidobacteriota bacterium | reverse complement strand
TACGAGCGGGGGCTGGCGCAGAAGCGATTCCGGCAGGTGCGGCAACTGGCGAACAAGGTCTTGCTGCTCGATCAGGTGGTGGGTGGACTGCATAGCTCGACACGGGCGCGGAACGAGATCGTGGCGCTGTCAAAGGAGTATCTGGAGTCGCTGGGCGATGAGGCGCGCGGGGACAAGGATCTGGCGCTGGAAGTGGGCGAGGCATACTCGTTGCTGGCGCGGACGCAGGGGATTTCGGTGGTGGCGAATCTGGGGCAACACCGGGAGGCGGAGGCGAGTTTGCAGAAGGCTGGGGCGTTTGTAAAGCCTGTGCTCGCGGAGAATCCGAATCACAGAAGGGCTTTGCTGACGGCGGCGCGGATCCATCATGACCGGATGATTCTGGCGGAGACGGAGCGCCGGCGGGAGGATGCGCTGGCGGAGGCAGGGAAATCGATTGGGTACCTGGACAGGCTGCTGCGGAGAGGGGATGTGCAGGATGCGGAGCGCGAGGCGGCTTCGGAGATTTTCTATCACATGGGGCTGTCCTATAAAAATGTGGACCGGGCGCAGGAGGGAATCGGGTTTGTGCGGCGCTCCATCGAGACGGCACGTGAGATGCGGGACGGCCACCTGCGGTTGTGCATGGGATGGAGCTTGCTGGCGGATTTGCTGCGCATCACGGGGGATTTGGAGGGGGCGCTAGCGGCAATTCGCGAGGCGCGGGTGGAATTGGGAGAGGCGCATTTTGCAAGCGAGATCAACCGGCGGATGGCGTGGTTCACGGTGCTGTTCCGGGAAGGGCGGATCCTGGGGGCGGGCAGCGGCATGAGTTTGCGGCGCACGGCGGAGGCGATCGCGGTGTTCGAGAAGGCGTTCGCGTTAACGGAGGAGTGGACACTCAGCGACCGGGAGGATGCATGGAGCAGGCTGCTGCTGGCTCCGGTGGGGCGCGAATTGGGATTGCTTCTGCGCGACCGCGACGCGGCACGGTCACTGGAGATATATGACAGGACACTGCGCCGTGTGGGCGAGGTTCATGACAATACGGAAGCGCGGCGGGTGGAAGTGGAACTGCTGGCCGGCTCTTCGTACGCATTGCGGCGGATGGGCCGGGTGTCGGATGCGAGGGCGAGGATCGACGAGGCGTTTCGCATTATGGGCGAGACGGGGGATTATCCGGCGGAGCGGGTGACGCCGCATCAGCAGACGGACGCGGCGCTGCGGGCTCTGGCGGATCATTACGCCGAGACGGGGGAGGTGCAGAAAGCGGCGGAAACTTACGGGGAGTTGCTCAAAAAAATGACCGTGGCGAATGCGGATCCGGAGGAGGATTTGCGGCATGCGGTGGCGTTCTCTTCGGCGTATGGGACGCTGGCGGGACTGGAGCGGCGGATGGGGTGGGAGAGCCGCTGGGCGTCGATGGCGGCGGCTCGAGTGGCGCTGTGGCGTAGTTGGGAACGGAAGATGCCGGGCAACGGGTATGTGCGGCGCGAGTTGGAATGGGCGCGGTTGGCGATGGTCCGCTAAATTTCCGGGGTGTTTTCGCTTATTTGGGCAGGAGGATATTTATGGCACTGTTCAAAATTCGCGGAAATATCAACGGTTGGGCAGAGGATGGGAAGAAGGCTGCGCAGACCGGAAGGAACGGCGAGGCGCTGGTGATGCTCTTCGTGGTGCTGCGGTTTCTGTGGTCGGCAATGGAGACGATCATTGAGAACCAGTTTGAGATCCATGCGGCCATTCAGGGTTTGAAGAAGCAACCCTAGAAAATGCGTTCCTGTCGCTTCAAGGTGCCAAAGGAGCCGATGTTGGCGATGGCGAAGGCAATGCGGAACTGATTTTCGTTGCGGTTGCCGAAGCTGAAGCGGCGGTACTGCACGCTGAGTCCGCAACAATCCTTGTTGTAGCTGACCTGCGTGGTGGCAAATTGCATGACGCCCTGGCGGAAATCGTAGTAGGCGCTGAAGGCGGCGCTCCAGCCGGTGCGGGTTTCGTTGCCGATGCCGAGGGTGCCGTTGAACTGGTTGAAGGGCGGGGAAATGCGCGGGTCGTTGCGGACGTAGGCGTGTCCGACGGAGACGAAGTACTTCCCCGACCGGCCGCTGGCGTTGACGCTGGAGTTGGTGAAGCGCTGGTAGAGCGGATCGTAGTCGGTGCGCCATTCGACGCCGACATTGCCTGCCGGGGCAACGCGCATGGAGGAGACGATGGGGGAATAGTGGCGGGGTACGCCGGAGAAAAACGAGTATCCGGTGAGGGAGGCTCCGGTGAGGAGCACGTTGCGGGTGTCATCGGTGAGCGCGCCGCCGAAGGTGGGGTCGAAATAGCGGCGGTGCCAAAGTTGCCAGGAGAAGACTTCGATGACCTGGTTGTCTTTGCGCTTCACATAGAGGCGATTGGTGAGGGACACCTCGGCTTCCTGGGTATTGGAGAGCAGTTCGGTTTCATCGAAGCGGATGAAGCTCTTGAAATCGTCGATGCCGCTGACGTAGCGGAAACTGGCTCGGGGTTCGATGACGTGCTTCATCTTTACACCGAGCCATTTGGGAGCCTGCGAGATGCGGGCGAAGGAGGGGGGCACGATGTCGATGGCGAGTTCGCGGGCGTGGCGGCGGATGTTCTGGCCGAGCACGGCAGTGTTGGTGCTGTCGAAGCTGGAGCCGACGTAGGTTTCGCGGATGGAGTAGGACGGAAGGATGGAGATATCTTTCCAGCGCAGCGCGGTCATCACGCGGGGTTCGATATCGGCGCGCTGGACGAAGGCGCGGGTCTGGAAGAGAGGCTGGTTGCGGCGGAGCAAGCCGGCGGTGGATTCGAGAGATATCCAGACGGGCAGGATCTTGCGCGAGAGGAGCCGGTCGCGGCTGTTGAATTCGACCTGTGGAAGGCGGCGGAGGGTGATCTTGTCGTCGTCGAGATTCTGGAAGTTTTCCTTGCGGCTGAAGGAGATGTTGAGGCCGTAGCTGGACCAGTGCTTGGAGGCGACGCCGACCGACTGGACTTCCGAGAAGATGGCCTCATTGAAGGTTTCGGTGAAGGCCTGTCGGAAGCGGAAACTGGAAAGGTAGTTGACGATGCCCTGTGCTTCGAAGCCGAAGGGGAGTTGCGCGCGGCCGTCGGCGGACAGAAGGAATCCGCCTTCTTTGCGTCGCGTGCCGTCGTCGAGGAGGAGGCCGCGGTCATTGACTCCGTACATGTAGAAGTTGAAGCTGGAGCGTTGGGTGGGCTTGCCGCGGAAATCGACGGTGTGGGCAAAGCCGCGCTGGGTGAAGAGCTGGCTGCGGTAGGAGGCATCGTAGCTGCGGTTGATGGCCCAGTAATAGCCCGCGCCGAGCATTTTGCCGCGGCGGGAGCTGTTGCCGATGTTGGGCGTGAGGAGGCCGCTCTTGCGCGGCTGGCGGCGCAGGGACTTGTAGAAGACCGGGGTGTAGAAAACGGGCACTTTGAAGACGCGGAACCAGGCTTTGTAGGCGAGGGCGCGGTCGTCGGGGATGATGTCGAACTTGGGGGCGCGCAGGGTCCAGGTGGGTTTGGGGAGTTTACAGTTGGTGAGGAAGCCGTTGTAGAGGATGTAGCGATCCTTTAAGCGTTCAGCCCATTCTCCTTGAAAAACAAAGGGGTTAGTCGTTGTGAGAATGCCCGGGCGGGTGTCGATCTTGCCGGGGGCGGAGCCGCGCACTCCGTAGAACTTGCCGGTTTCTTCGGTGACGTTGTATTCGACGCGTTCGGCCCAGAGTTCCTCGTTGCCGGTGAAGTGGCGGAAGTAGACATTGCCGCGGGCGAAGGCATCGCCGGTTTTTTCGTTGTAGTCGACTTCGTCGGCTTTGAGAAGTGACTCCGTGGTTTCGAGAAGAACCTTGCCGCGGAGGCGGGTGATGGGTCCGTCGGACTCCTGAGAGACGGCTTCTACGTATACCTCGTTTGGTCCGGGAGCGTTAGGGCGAAGAGGGGACAACTGGATATTGGGGTTTTTCGGGGCGGTAGTACTAGGGGTTGATTTCGGGACGGGACGCGGGAAAGGTTGCGCTTTGAGGCGGCTAGGACAAAGATAAAACAACAGGTTACACGCAAAAAAGCAGTGACAAAAAGACCAAACTATGGTACTAAGGGGAGGGAGAAGTTGGCCGCACCGTAGCAGGGGTCTCAATTCCGAAACCCTAGCATGGAGGAGTCGCCGGGCGCAAGAAGGTGCTCGCGCGGTATGCGCGGCGGTGAAAATGAGCCAGCCCATGGAAGAGAAGAAATGACCTGTGATTGCGGAGCCGTAAACAGCAGGCACGACCACCGCTGCCAGCGATGTGGAAGGCGATTGCGCGGGGAACCGATCCCGTTTGCGGGAAGGGGCTCGGCTGCGCCGGCAATGGACTATGCGCCGTGGCAGGAGCCACAGGCGAAGGCGGTGCCGCCGCCACCGCAGCAAGCTGCGGGTCCACAGCAGGGACAGTTGTTTGAGGGGCAGGTGTCGCCCCGCGTGGTGCGCATGCCGTCACGGGAAAAGCCGGCGGCGCAAAAGCCGGCGGGTGGGCGGAGCAAGTCATCGGTGAGCCAGCCACGTCTGTTTCCGTCGCAGGTTCCGGCGGAAGCAATTCCGGGAGATTCGACGATCTATTGCGATGCTCCGGTGGCATTGCCGCTCCATAGGGTGATGGCCGCCGCGGTGGACGCGACGATGGTGTTGATCGGGATTGGCATCTTTGCCGCGATGCTGTTGTTTTCCGGGGCGGACCTGGTTCTGAACAGCGCAACGCTGGCGGTGTACGCGGCGGCGATACTGGTGACGCTGATGGGCTACCGGCTGATGTGGTGTCTGGCGGACACGGACAGCCTGGGAATGCGTGTGTGCGGGTTGCGGCTGATCACATTCGATGGAATGATCCCGGACCGGCGGCAGCGGATGCAGCGCACGGTGGCGGGATGCATCAGCACGATGGCGGGGGCGCTTGGCCTGGTGTGGGCTCTGGTGGACGAAGAGAAACTCACCTGGCACGACCACATGTCGAAGACGTTTCCGACGCCCGCGGCACGCAAGATGCAACCGCTTGCGTGGTGAGGACGGGGGCTTTCCGGTTACCATGGTCTTTCAAAGACTATGGGCATTCAATTTGACGGAACCAATCTGACCGCCGCAATGGTGGGCGAGCACGGCATTTCGAAGAGTGAACGGAAGCGTGGCGAGACGGTGGCCAGGCAGGCGCTGGCCGGATTTCACAAGCTGGTGGATTCGGGTGAAATCGGGTTTCCGCATCTTCCCTTTCAGGCGAAGACCGTGGCCGAGATCCGGCGCTTTGCGGCGGAAGTGAAAGGCTCCTACGATACGGTATGCCTGATCGGGATCGGGGGCAGCGCGCTGGGGGCGTGGGCTCTCGATTGTGCGCTGCGCGGGCCGCATCCGGTGCAGGGCACGTTTTCGGCTGCGTTTCCGCGGCTGGTGATTCTGGACAATGTCGACCCTTCGTTTGTGATGGGCGCGCTCGCGTCGATGCAGCCGAAGAAGACGCTGGTGGTAGTGGCCGCCAAGAGCGGGGCGACGGCGCAGACGGGCTCGGTGTTCTTGATTGCGAAGCAGTGGCTGGAAGCGGCGCT
>CALFYN010000148.1 GCA_937952345.1 uncultured Acidobacteriota bacterium | reverse complement strand
TTCCTTCGACGATTATGTGATCACCAGCCTGGTGGCAGGAGTGGATTCGGAAACGTTGCCGATGGTGATTTACGCGATGGCGCGGAGGGGTTTCAATCCGGCGGTGAACGCGATTTCGACGATGATTGTGGTGGGGCTTGGCGTGCTGATTCTGGTGAGCAGCCGTTTGGAGAGCAAGCCATGAAGCGGCGGATGTTTCTGATGGGTGTGAGCGGGATGGCGGGCTGTTCGCGCAGTTCGGCGCGGCGGCTGAATGTTTTGAACTGGAATGAATACGTGGCGCCGGAGACGATTCCGGATTTCGAGCGTGAGTTCGGGGTGAAGGTGCGCTACGGGGTGTATGAGAGCGCAGAGGAAATGCTGGCGCGGGTGATGAGCGGAAATTCCGGCTGGGATGTGGTGTTTCCGACGAATTACTTCATCGAGCCGATGGTGCAGTTGGGATTGCTGGCGGAGTTGGATCACGGAAAGCTGGAGCATCTGGGAGCGCTGGATGCGCGGTTTCAGAAGCCGGCGTGGGATCCGCAATTGCGGTATGGGGTGCCCTATATGTGGGGCGCGACGGGGATTCTGTTTCAGTCGAGCCTGCAGCCGGCTTTTGCGGCGTGGGCCGATTTGTGGACGCCGCGGGTGCGCAATCACATCACGATGCTGGACGATCCGGGGGAGGTGCTGGGGGCTGCCCTAAAGATGCTGGGTTTTTCGCTGAACTCGCAGGACAGGGGCGAACTGCTGCGTGCGAAGGAAGCAGCGGCGCGGCAGAAGCCGTTGCTGCGCGCTTATGTGAACGAGATGGTGCGGGATCAACTGGTGGCGGGCGAATTGATGGCGGCGCAGGTGTGGCGTTCGACGGCGATGCGGGCGATGCAGATTGCTGGAGAAAGGCTGCGGTTTGTGTATCCCCGCGAGGGGTATGCGCTGTATGCGGACAATGTGGCCATTTTGAAGGAATCGAAGCGGGGTGAGTTGGCGCACGCTTTTCTGAACTATCTGACGCGGCCGAAGGTTGCTGCACGCGTGGCGGAGGTGAAACTGGAGAGCACATGCAATGCCGCGGCTCGAGCGTTGCTGCCCGCCGGGTGGCGCGATCACCCGGTGCTGTATCCCGACGAGGCAACGCTCGAGCGCGGGGAGTGGTTTATGCCGCTGGGCGGCGAGGCACAGAAGTTGCGTGACCGGCTGTGGACGGAGATCAAATCTTCGTAGAGCCGGGCGGCGGAGCTACTGCGCGGGAGGTGGAGGGGGTGGCGGCGGTGGCCCGTCGGAGAGAGTGAAGTTGATGTCCACCATTGTCATGACGGCCACGGGCTTGCCGTTGAGGAGAGTGGGTTCATACTCCCATTGGCGCACGCCGTCCATGGCGGACTGGACCAATTCGGGAGGTCCGGAGACGAGTTGGATGTTGCTGACCTTGCCATCGGGAGCGATGGTGACCTGGAAGCGCACGGTGCCCTGGATGCGGGCGGCCTTGGCTTCGGGCGGGTAGACGATTTTGCCCTTCTTGACGAGCTTCGCCGATTGGGCATTGCCGCCGACGCGGAGCGTCTGCGGTGCTGGGGCAATACGCAGGACCTGATCGCCGGTGAGCGAGACGCTGTAGCGCGGGGAGACCTCGGCGACGGCGCGCTGGACCTCTTTGACGGTGTCGGCGTAGAGGGATTCGCCTTCCTTGACGGGCAGGCGGGGGAGAATGCGGGCTTGGATGTCAGCGGGCACTTCGTCGAACTCGACGCCGCGCAAGAGGCCGAGGAGTTGGCGCTCGCCCGGATCTTTGGCGACACGGAACGCCATTTCCACTTCGGCCCTGGTGGGGTAACCGCCGGGCTCGAATTGCCACTGGAGCGCGGCCTGCATGGCGGCGCGGCGCAATTCTTCGGGGCCGCTGAGGACGCGGGCGTCGGTGACCATACCGCGGGCATCGATGTTGACTTCGAGCGCGACGTTGCCCTCGATGCGCTTGACCTGCGCAATGGGGGGATACTCGGGCTGGACCTGGTGGAGGATCCTGGGCCCGCTCTTCGATCTGGCTTCGGCGGTTCCGGCGCGGGATTCCTGGGCCCGGGCCTTCATGGGGGCGAGAGTGGAAATCGCCAGTGCGGCCATCGCCAGGGCGGCGGTTGTGGCCGTTAGTGTCATGGCCATTTTCCTGACATTCATTGGATTCACCTCTTTCAAAATCGTGGCCACACGTTGGGCCAGTTGACGTTTCCGCAAGAACAAGGGCGCGGGCACAAAATCGGCGTGCGATTTCAGGCCCGCCACGGCGAGCAATGTACGTAAATACGCTTCGCGGTTACCGGTGTCGCGAATGGCTTCCATGTCGACCACCTGCTCGCGCTCCATTTCGACGCGGTGGAGGACGAACCAGACCGCGGGATGGAACCAGAGCAGGGCGCGCACGACCTCTTCCGCGACGGCGAACAACCAGTCACGGCGGCGCACGTGGGCGAGCTCATGGGCAATCACGGAGCGGCGTTCGGCATCGCCCAACGCCGGGAAATTCTCCGGCAGGAGCACGACCGGACGCAGCCATCCGAAGGTCACGGGCGTGGTAATTTCCCCTGAAATCCGGAACTCCGCTTCCGGCCAGTGTTCCCCCAAGGGGCGCGACCGCCGCCGGTAGAGGGCGATGCGCACCATTCCCAATCCCAACCGCGCGAGGAACAAGAGTGTTCCAGCCGCGAGAACGGCGGCGAGGATTTCCACCCACGGCACCGGCCTTGGAACCGGCGCCGTGGGCGTGTTCCACGCTCGAGCCATTCCTACCGTAATAGACACCGGATCCTGCAGCGGAGTTTCCCAACGCCCGAAAAACGGCGTGAGCAATGCGAGCAGCAGGACGGATTGCCAATGCAGCAGGCGCGCGCGGGGGTCGTCCTTCAGGAGGAAGCGGGCCATGAGCGCACCGAAGGCAACGACGACGGCGAGTTGCAGGGAGAACAGGAGGAGATTGGTGAGATAGAAGCTCATA
>CALFYN010000147.1 GCA_937952345.1 uncultured Acidobacteriota bacterium | reverse complement strand
GAAGTGACGCCAGAACTGGAGGTCGGAGGGTAGAACCTCCACTTCGGGCAGGATGCTGGAACCGGTGGTGGTGAAGCCGGAGACGGCTTCGTACATGGCGTCGGTAAAGGTGGGGAAATGCGGGGAGAATACGAAGGGCAGCGCGCCGAAGAGGGCGACGCAAGACCAGACCATGCCAACGAGGAACAGACCTTCGCGGAGACTCAACTCCGTGGCCGGGCGGCGGCAACTGCTGTAGAGAGCGAGGCCGGCGGCGAGAGTGAGGCCGATGGAAAGAGCCATGGCGCGGAGGTCGCCGGTGGGGCCGAAGAAGGTGAAGAGGAGCGGGACGAACATGGTGGCCGCCAGCACGAGCAGGAATTGTCCGAGAACGTAGCCGACGGCGGAGAAACGGATCACGCTTTCCCCCAACCACCTTTCGCGAGGAAGGCGGATTCGAGTTTGGAGACCGTGCCCTGCAGGGTGAGGAAGATGACGCGGTCGCCGGCCTCGATCATGGAGTCGCCACGGGGCACGATGACTTCGCCGCTGGTGCGGGCGATGGCTCCGACGATGGCATCGCGGGGCATTTGGAGATCCTTGAGTTTTCTGCCGACGTAGGGAGAGCCGGCGGAGGCGATCATTTCGATGGCTTCGGCTTCTTCCTCGCGGAAGGTGGTGACGGAGACGACGCGGCCTTTGCGGACGTACTGGAGGATGTGATCGACGGCGGTGAGACGCGGGCTGACGGAGGTATTGATTCCGAGGCGCTGGGCCATGGAGAGGTAGTTGAGTCGGTTGATGAGGGCCACGACTTTCTTGGCGCCGAGGCGGCGGGCAAGCATGGAGGCGATGATGTTGTCTTCATCATCGTTGGTCATGGCGAGGTAGGCGGAGGCGGAATGAATGTTTTCTTCGACGAGCGTCGCCTCGTCGGTGCCGTCGGCGTGGACGACGATGGTGTCTTCGAGGATGGTGGAGATTTTCTCGCAGCGCTTGGCATCGCGCTCGAAGAGTTTGACGCGCACGCCCTGCCGCTCGAGTTCCTGGGCCACCCAGATGCCGGCCTGCTTGCCGCCGAGGATGAACACCATGTCGAGTTCCTGCTGGGGCGGGACGCCCATGAAGCGGAGGGCGTCGTCGAAGTCCTGTTTGCGGGTGAGGACGTAGACGTGGTCGCCGGCTTCGAGGGTCTGGCCGCCGCGCGGGATGATGACCTGCTGGCCTCGGAAGATGAGTCCGATGAGGGAGTTTTTGGGCGGGCCGGCGCGTTGGAGTTCATCGACGGTTTTGCCGGCGACCCAATTGTCGGGCTCGATGTTCATGCCGAAGAGTTTGACGCGGCCCTCGGCGAAATCGATGATATCGGAAAGGCCGGGGGCGTGAAGGACGCGAAGGATCTTGTGGGCGGTTTCGATTTCGGGCTGGATGATGAGATCGATGTGCAGGCCCATGGTGCGGCAGATGCGGCGCCAGTCGCCGACTTCGGGGGTGCGAAGGCGGGCGACCTTGACCTTGACATGAAATTCGGCCTGGGCGACCATGCAGGCGAAGAGGGTGACCTCATCGACGCTGGTGACGGCGATGAGCATCTGGGCGTCCTTGAGTCCGGCTTCGCGGAGGACGCGGACGCTGGCGGCGCTGCCTCGGAGGATGCGGGCGTCGAGCAGTTCTTCGAGGTGCGCGCAACGTTCGGCGTTCTCTTCGATAATCACGATTTCGTTGCCCTCGCGGATCAGGCGCCGCGCAATTAGGAGGGCAACTTCTCCACCACCTGCGATCACGATGTGCATTGCAAAGTCAGATCTATTATTACGCGATGGATGGGGGGCGCGTGGCGTAACGGTATAGCCGCGGGTTGGGTTATACTGCGAGAAGCCCTTCGTGCTTCAAACAAAAAATGCCGGGGAGACAGATCCCTGCCCCATGAGGAGACGCAATCCCAGTTCATGACATTACGCACCTGTGTCGCCGCGCTGTGTTTTTCCGCCGCTATTGTTTCCGCGCAAACGTATGAGATTGCCCCGGTGTTTGGGGTGATGCGTCCGAAGCAGTCTTCGTTTCTCGGCTCGCTTCCCGATAACAACGACAAGCGGGACGATGACACGAAACTCCGGCATGGCCAGGGGTATGGCGTGCGGTTCACGCTGAATACGCGCGGGTACTACGGATTTGAAGGGATGTACATGCGGGCGCGGCATACGCTGGAGGCGCGGGTGAATTTTCCGGGGCTGCCGGAGGTGACGCGGCAGGACAAGGTCAACGTAACGTACGGGGCGTTTAATGTTCTGGCATACATGATGCCGCCGCGGGAACGGTTCCGGCCGTTTCTGACGGTGGGAGTGCACACGCAGCGTTACGGGGAGCCGCGGTTTCTGGAATGGACGCAAGGGTCGATCCGGACGTTTGGCGGGAATTTCGGGGGTGGAGTGAAGGTGACGTTGTCGCGGCATGTGCTGCTGCGGGTGGATTTCCGGGATTATATTGGCGGGAAGCCTTACGATCTGATTTACGCGGATGAGTCGCGCTTTGGTGGGGGTTTGTTGCAGACGCTGGAAGGTACGGTGGGGTTGTCGATCGGATTTTGAGGCTGGTCCGGATGAGTGTTTCACCATGTCGGCCACTGACGGATTGCTAGGCAGCCTGCGCGCTGGCCGCTCGTGGCAGCCCGCAAAGGAAGACTTACGGCGGTTTCTCGGCGAACTGTTTGAGGAGCGCTACTACCAACAGGATTGGAAGCACTTTCAGGCGCGCGCGTCGTACATGGGTGAGGATCAAGCATCCTACGCGGGTTGGATTCTCGCTGAGAATCCCAGTTCAGGTCCCTATCAAGGGACTAGTTTCGTCTGGTTTCCCGGAGAGGGTGGGAGTGTAGCGGTACTCGTAATTGGCACGGCGGGATTTGGGCCGGACGCGCATATCCTTAGCCGGCCCGGTCATCGCCGCCGGCTGCAAGCTCTCGCCCGATTGCATGGTAGCCGCTTGTGGGTGA
>CALFYN010000146.1 GCA_937952345.1 uncultured Acidobacteriota bacterium | reverse complement strand
GAGAGTTCGCCGGGCTTGTGGTGGATACGGTCGCTGAGGCCCACCTGTTCGATGAGCGCCGTGGCGCGCGCGCGGGTGGCTGCATCGGGAGTGCCATCGACGAGAGCAGGCGTGAGCACGTTCTCGAGCACGGACAACTGCGGCAGCAGGCAGTGATCCTGGAAGAGGAAGCCGATGCGCTTGTTGCGGAACGCGGCCTGCTTCGCTTCATCGAGCGAGTAAGGGTTCTCGCCTTCGAGCGTGACGGTGCCGGAGGTGGGCGCTTCGAGCGCGCCGAGCACATAGAGGAACGTGCTCTTGCCGCTGCCCGACGGCCCCATGATGGAAACCGCGTCGCCGCGTTGCAGGGTGAGGTTCACGTTCTCGAGCACGGACACCGCACCGCCCGCGGTGCGATAGGTCTTGGTGATGTTCTTCGCTTCGAGCAAGCCTCTATTGTACGGCGCTCAGTGGGTCATGGCGTAGATGACGTAGTTGAGGCCGAGGCGGTAGGCAAGGGCGGGATACTTCTCGGGGTACTCGGGATAGTCGGCCCATTCCCAAGCATCGCCGAGATCCATGTTGAAGAAGATGCCGACTTGCACGCGGCCCTTGGCATCGACGACGGCGCGCCAGTGGGGCACGATGCCGCCGCGCTCGTAGGGCATGCCGCGGACGACTTGCAGACCCGAAACCTGATAGCGCTTGGTGAGATCGAAGACGGTGTGGAAGATGGACGCATCGTCTTCGAGTTCGATGACGGTGCTGTTGGGGAAGATTCGATGGATGCCGTCCATGAACTGCGCCCACTCGCGTTCTCCGTGGAAGTCATCGACAACGAGGAAGCCGCCGCGCTCGAAGTACTGGCGCAGGCGCGCGGCATGCGATGGGCTGAGGGTCCAGTCGCCGATGCCGACGGCGTAGATCCAGGGCCAGTTGTAGATGTCGTCGCTGTCGATGTCGACGATCTCTTCGACCGAGCGCACATGCACGCGGGAGAGCCTTCGCAGGCCCTGCATGAACTGGCGCTCGGACTTGTTGGCATCGGTGCCCCAGCGGGCGTGGCCTCGCCAGTAGCCGTCGCGATAGGAGCGGAAGCGCAGGCGGGTGAAGGCGAACTCGGTCTTTTCCCAGGCGTCGGGCGGATCCTCGGCGGGGTTCTGCATCTCGTGCTCATACTTGGCCCAGCGCCGCGCCCCGGTGGCCGCGGAGAGCACGAGCACGACACTGAGAGCGAGGATGTAGCCCCGCGGGGTCATGGGTCAATTGTATTCGGGTTTGGCCTACTCCACGAAGCGGAGTGTTCCGAAGCGGGCCGGTTGGTGCGGGGAGGGGCGCTCGAGTTTGGTGTCGGCCCAGACGCTCAAGCGGCGCTTCGGTTCGACGCCATCCCAGCGGTTGAGGTTCGCGGTCCACTCGGCGCCGCGAGATGGGGGGAGAGTCTTCGTGAGTTCTTCGAAGTTGCGCCAGGGGATGGCGAGTTCGAGCGACCAGCCGGTGTCTGTGTCGGAGGTCATATTCAAGGTGCCGCGGATGTTGGTGGCGAGGAGGACGCCGGCGAAATCGATGCGCTTTAAGAGCAATTGCGGCCAGGCGTAGAAATAATCGTAGAGAGTACCGCGGGCGTTCATTTCCATGCCGTAATAAAAGCTCTGCTTCGGGTTGGGATTGAGGAACAGCTCGACGGCATCGTCGCGGTAGGTGGGATCGTCGCGGTGGTCGAAGTGGGCGACGACGTCGGCATCGTCGCAATCGTAGGCGGCATACAGATAGTCGTCGTCCCAGAGGAGGCGGACGACGGTTTTCTGTTTGGCTCCGGCCTGCTCCCAGGGGAACTGGAGTTCGGTGGTGGCGGCGCGCTTCCAGGCGGCGTCGTCGAGCTTGCCGTCGATGACGAGTTTCGATGGGGCGCGGTGCACGTCGTAGGTTTGCGCGGCGAGGCCGAAGACGAGGAGTGGGAGGAGCATGGCTCGCACTATTGTAAAGCCGGGGAGCTACGGTTTGGGCGATGTGCCGCGCCAGGAGATGTTCCGGAGCCAGCCTTCGGTGTTGTAGGAAGCGAAGCCGAAGGGTGCGGAGAGCTTGATTTCGCCGTGGCGAAGAGAGAGTTCGCGGCCGGCGATGGGGACGTTGACGACTTGCTCTTCGCCGATCCAGGCGCGGATGCGATCGGCGGTTACCTGGAGGCGGAAGGAATACCAGCGTTCGTTGTCGAAGCTGAAATAGGTGCGCGTTTCGTTGCCGGCGGCGTCCCAGCCGTCGATGGAGGAGATGCCGACGATGTCGCCGCCCCAGCCGCCGGTGACCCAGGTGCAGAAGGCATCGCCGACGGGGAAGGTGAGGGAGGCGAAGAAGTCGCCGCCGCGCTTGCGCTGGGCCTCGAAACGGACTTCGTAGTTGATTTGGAAGGGCGGCTTGGAGAGCGTGACGCCGGTCATGGGCGCGCCGGGTTCGAGGATGATGGCGCCGGATTGGAGGTGGACTTTGCCGTGGTTGGTGAAGGGGGTTTCGCGCCAGCCGGCGAGGGATTTGCCGTCGAAGAGGGGTTGCCAATCCTGGGCCGCGATGGGGAGGGCGAGGCCGAGGAGGACGGCGAGCGTTGTGAGGATCACGATTTGGAGGATAGCATGGGCACGCGGACGTGGCATGCTGGTACAGGAAAAGATCATGGTGAGCAGACGAGGCTTTTTGGGCGGCGCGGCGGGGATGCTGGCGGCGCAGGGGCGCAGGCCGAACATTGTGTTTATCCTGTGCGATGACCACAGGTGGGACATGATGGGGTGCGCGGGGCATCCGTGGCTGAAGACGCCGCATCTGGATGCGCTGGCGGCGGGTGGGGCGCGATTCCGGAATGCGTTTGTGACGACGTCGTTATGCTCGCCGAGCCGGGCCTCGATTCTGACGGGGCTGTATGCCCATGCGCACGGGGTGGTGGACAATTTTCAGAAATTGCCGGGGAATTTACCGACATTTCCTCAATTGCTGCGGGAGAGCGGGTACCGGACGGCGTTCATCGGCAAATGGCATATGGGCGATCCGGACCTGGAACGCAAGGAGGCCGACAACAGCGATGTGCCGCAGCCGGGCTTCGATCATTGGATTTCGTTCCGGGGGCAAGGCGCGTATCGGGATCCGCCGCTCAATATCAACGGCGAGCGAAGGCGGGTGAAGGGATACATGACCGACCTGCTGAGCGAAGAATCGCTGCGCTGGCTGCAGGGGCAGAAAGAACCGTTCTGCCTGTACCTGTCGCAGAAGGCGGTGCACGCGGGGTTTGAGCCGGCGGAACGGCATCAGGGGTTGTATGCGGATGCGAAGGCTCCGCGTCCGGCGACGGCGGACTTGACGGAGGGCAAGCCGGAGTGGCTGATCCGCAAGCGGAACACGTCGCGGCACGGACTGCGGAATCTGTATGCGGGGCAATACACGCTGGACACGTTGTATCGGGATTATGCGCAAACGCTGATGGCGGTGGATGAGAGCGTAGGCGCGGTGATGGAGCAACTGCGGCGGCAAGGCGTGCTGGAGAACACGCTGGTGATCTACATGGGGGACAACGGGTTTCTGTTTGGGGAACAGGGCCTGGTGGACAAGCGGGTGATGTACGATCCTTCGATCCGGGTACCGTTGCTGGTGCACTGGCCGGCGGCGGTGCGCGCGGGGACGGTGGTGGATGGGATGGCGGCGAACATCGATATCGCACCGACCGTGCTGGCGGCGGCGGGGGTGAAGGCTCCGGCGATGCACGGGCGTTCGCTGCTTGGGTTGCTGCGCGGGGCCGGCGAGGGATGGCGCAATGAAATGCTGTACGAGTACTTCTGGGACTACGAGGCGATGCATACGCCGACGGTGCTGGGGTTGCGCACCGC
>CALFYN010000145.1 GCA_937952345.1 uncultured Acidobacteriota bacterium | reverse complement strand
GGTCCTTCAGGCCCTCGCCGCAGGCGCCACCGTGACCGCGGCTGCCCAGCTCGCCAACGTCTCCCGTCCCACCGTCTACGCCTGGTCCGACAACCCGGCCTTTCAGCAAGCCCTGGCCTTCGCCCAGCAGGAATACGCCCTCACCATACAGGACCGCCTGCAATCGCTCCGCGCCAAAGCACTCGACAAGCTCGAACAGGTTCTCGATAATCCAAAATCCTCCCCCTCGGTCATCCTCCGGGCCACCGTCCTCCTGCTCACTAACAAAAACTGGAACCTCCCCGCCCTATCCCTCGAGGACTGCGCCGAGGCCATCAACGCCGCCGCCGACAAAGTCGCCGCCGACCCCGAAATCCTCCAGAACGAGGAAGCCTACGAACGCCAGTTGACAAATCTTTACACAAATTCCAATCCCCACTTTACAAAATCTGACACAATTCTCAATTTGACAAAAACGCCCGAACCAAAAACGCAGCCATCTCCCCGCGCGTCGTCAAATTGTCCGGACAGTACGTCTGCGCCGTGCAGCCCAGCGTAATCCCCAGTTCCTTCATCCGCTGCACATGCCGGAAAAACGCGTACGCCGGAGTCACGTCCAGAAAACTCGCGCTATTCGTGTACGACACGTTATCCCCTTGAATCGCCCGGATAATCAGCGCCGCCATCTGCCCACGTGTCAATGGCTGGTCCGGACAATACCGGTCCGGCAGCGTCGCGCACCCCAGCGTGATCCCCGCCCCCCGGATCGCCTGGATCGCATTGTAGTGCGGATGCGTCGGAGGCACATCGTCAAAAAACGGCACCCCTCCACCGCCCGACAGACGCAGCGCCCGCGCCAGGAATGACGCCATCTCCGCCCGCGTCACAATCTCCGACGGGCAGTAGCGCCGCGCATCGAATGTGCACCCGCGCGTCACCTGCCGCTCCTTCAATATCGCGATATGCGAAAAGAACGCGTGCCCCACCGGCACATCCTCAAACGGAGCCACCGGATTCAACCCCTCCTGCAACAGCGGCAGATACACATGCAGCCCCAGGAATCCCCCGGTCGCCCGGAACGCCCGCGCCATCGGACTCGGATTCGCCGGCACAGTAAAGTTGAACGTCGTCACCCCCGGTTCCGACATCGCCGTCGACGTTATGGTTCCCGGCGCAGCCATCGTCCCCTGCGCGTTGCACGCCGCCGGCACCGTCACCGTAAACGCGGCATTCCCGCCGCCGCTCCCGAACACACTCTGCGTCGCCGTCGCCGAGGGAAAGCAACTGTTCGCCACCTGCTGCACCTGGAAGTTCTGCCCCGCCAGCGTGAAGTTCGCCACCCGAACCGCATTCGTCAGGTTCTCGTCAAACTCCGCCGTCACCGTCATCGGCCCTTCGCGCACGGTCGTCGCATCAATGTTCAGCTTCACCCACGGCGCGCTCGTCGACAGCGTCCACGGGCATCCCGCCTCCGCATTCACAGGCATCGGCTGCACCGACGCCCGCGAATCCAGCAGCAACCCGCCAAACGTGTACTGGCACGGCGATTGCCCCACATTCACCGTCAGCCCGTTGATCGTGATGTTCCCGATTCGCGCCGCTCCCGTATTCGTGTCCGCCCGGTAAAACACGTACCCGCTCCCGACGCCGCTCCCGCTGCTCAAGATCCGCAGCCACGGCGCATCGGACACAACCGTCCACGGACAACTGTCCGGCAGGGAAAACGGGATCCGCTGAATCGCCGAAGCCCCGCCGATCGTAACATTGTTGTTCAGCGGCGCAACCAGGCACCCCGGAGCCTGCGCCTGCGTCAGCCTCACCGACGCCGTCGGCGAAACCGACAGAAGCGCCGTCCGCCCCGTCTCCGGATCCGTCAGCGGCTTCGCCGTGAATTGAAACCCGCCGTTCCCCGTCCCAAACGACTTACCTTCCAGGCTGATCCATCCCCCCGGATGCTGCCACACCGATGCCACCCACGTGCAATTCGCCGGCGCACTCACTCCCAGCGTCAGCGTTGTGCCCGCCGTCGGAATGCTCATCTCCGTCACCTCCAGCGCCGGACTGCACGCCGCATTCCCCACCGCCATCCGGTACAGCCCGAAGAATTCCCAACCCAGCGGCAAGGCGATATCCGGCGCATTCGAACTGGCCCCCGGCGTCACCGGAAAACGCAACGGTGGCGCATTGGAGTCCAACACCGTCGCCACCAGAATCTCGTTCCCCGGCCCGAACTTCACCGCCGCGTTCCTCCCCGTCATCGCCGACGCAAACAGCACATTCTCCGCTTGCGCATCCAGCTTCAACACCACCAGATCCCCACGCCTGGCCTGCAACGTCTCCGCCGTCAGCGCCACCGAGTTCGTATCCGCCGAAACCAGCAGCAGATTCCCCGCCGCATCCACTTCCATCGTCCGTGCAACACCATACGGCAGCACCTTGTGATACACCAACTGCGATCCCGCGCTGTTCAACTTCAGCACCCGCATCAAATCCAGTTCCGAAAGCGCCACCACCGCCTGCCCCGCTCCGTCCACCCCGACGCGCATCTTCTCCACTTGCAGCGTCAACGGCAGAAACGTCGAGTACGTCAGCGACGCCCCACCCGGAGCAATCCGCGTCACAAACGGCAACGTCGATGCCTGCGGCGAAGTCCCCGTCACCAGCAGCGCCCCCGGCGTCACCCGAAACCCCGATTGCCACGCCGCCCCGGCCAGCACAACCGCGCCGCTTGCCTCCACCGCCATATCGTGCACATCCGTGTTCCCGAACCCGCCCACCAGCGTCGACATCACCAGCGCCAGCGATGCCACATCGAACTTCGCCGCAAACCCGCTCTTTACGTCCGGCATCCGGGGCTGTGTCTGAAACGCCCCGTTCGTCGTCGGCAGGTCGTTCGATTCCGTCGTGCCCCCCACATACACTGCCCCCGAACTGTCGATCCCGATCCCCGCCACCGCTTCCGCACGCACACCGCCGAAACAGCGCGAAGCCAATATCGTCCCCGTCGGTCCAAGCTTCGTCAGAATCACGTCCGTGGTCGGACCCCGGCATGGATTCGTATGAACCGGATAATCCGACGAATTCGATGTCCCCGTCACATACAGGTTCCCGCTTCCATCGGCCGCAATGCGTCCCGGCTCTTCCCATCCCACTCCGCCCAGATACACCTTATAGATCAGCTTCCCCTGCACATCGAACTTCCAGCAGATGAGATCGAAATCAATCTGCCCGCCCGAATTCGAACGCGCCACCACATACGAATTCGACTGCGCATCCGTGGCGATATGCGCGAACCCCGACTGCTCCACCGTGGCGAACCGCAGCACCGGATCAATCGTCAACGCCAGCCGCCGGTCGTAACGCGCCACCACGAACGATACATTCTCCCCTTCCACCCGGAAGTACGCCGGAACCTCCCGCCGGCGCCCCGCCTTCATCTGATACGCCACCGGCCGCTGGTGCCGCAGAATCTCCCCGTTGGCAAACTCCACCAGCAGATCGCCCGCATCATCCAGCCGCAATGCCCGTGCCTCCCGAAACCGGAATCCGATCGCCCGTGGATCCGCCCCCGGCGCAACCTCGAAGTCGTACTCCATCGCGCCGGCCTTCCTATGGAACAGCAGATCGATCCCCGCATACAACCGCCGGTACCGTACCGCCGCATACGCTCGCAGGTTTGGCTTCCATGCCCGCGCATCCGACCCTCGATACGCGTGAATCCGCACCGGCAGTTTCTCTTCCCCCTCCGGCCGCACACGCGCCGCTCCCAGAAACTCCATCCGCACCGCCGCGCTCCCCCTGCGATACACCACCTGCTCCCCAAACCCCGCCTCCAGCGCTCCCGCACGCGTCCCAAACCGCACCCCACGCTCGAACTGCCCGCCGTTCTCTTCCATCAGCGCCGGAAGGCTCATGCCCGGCGCTGCCCCCGAGGCAGGCGCCAGCAAAGGGAG
>CALFYN010000144.1 GCA_937952345.1 uncultured Acidobacteriota bacterium | reverse complement strand
AGCGCCTGTTCGCTTCGTTTCCGGTGTTCGATGAAGCTCGGTACGAAGCCGCCTTGCCTCGGCTTCGCTAATGAAATTCAGCACCATCTCCGCCATCTCCCGCAACGGGTCCGATCCCTCCGCCGCGTTCTGCGTCAGCGCGAGAATCTTGTCTCCGAGTTCCGCTCGGTCTATCCTGTCTTTGGCCATCTGTTGTCTTGCTCCTTGCGTGAAAGCCTGGAAATTTCCACTGGAGCCACCAGCAGATGGCCTTGTCAAGACCCTAATTTACACTCTCAATCTTAAGCGGCCAGCACGTTCCGGCAATCATCGTTGTAGAGCGTGATTCCATCACGGTCATAGAGTGGCATGTTGCAAGGCATTCGAAGTTCACCTTTCGTGGCGAAGCCTCAAACACTCAGAGGGGCCTCGCCGGTCAGGTGAGGAGTTCGGATTCAGCGCCTTTGAACGCCCACCCAGCTCGTTACTGCGATTACTGCGTTAAGCTGTGCCCTCGCGTAAGTTCTTTGTTCTCCATGGCCTGAATTTGTCAGGATGAACGACGTGGACGCATATGTCCTTTATTTTCAATCGGCATTCGTGTTCCCAAAATCCTACAGTATCAAGCTGTGGACGGCGGGACCGGGGACAGACTGCCGGATTGTCTGAAGTGGCTGGGGGTCATGAAATTCATCCACCCGCTGGACGACTATAAAGGCTGGACGTCGTGGGTTCGAGTCCCATCTCCCGCTCCAACAACCCCTTTCCTCTCTAGCAGTTATCCCTGGTTACCGCCTTCCCTGAAAATGTGGCCTGACGCTGTTTCGACGCCATTCGTCCTTGAGTGCGCTGTTGAGGAGTTGGAGCTTGGTCAATAAGCTGCCAGCCAACGAATCTTCGCCACTACCGTTTCCACGTTCGGCAAATACGCATCTTCCAGTGTCTGGCTGAACGGTACTGGAGTGTCGGCAGCCGCAATCCTCAACACCGGCCCGTCCAGATCCTCGAACGCCTTCTCCGTAATCCGGGCCGCAACCTCACCGCCAAAGCCGCCAGTCAACGTCGCTTCGTGGAGCACAATAGCTTTCGAAGTCTTCTTCACGCTTGCTAGAATCGTGTCCTCGTCCAGCGGTGTTAGGGTCCGCAGATCCACCACCTCCACGGAAATCCCGTCCTTCGATACAACCTCCGCTGCCTCAGTCGCCGTGTGCACCATGGCAGAATACGTAATAATCGATAAATCCGAGCCCTCCCGGTGGATGTTGGCCTTCCCGATCGGCACCGTAAAGTCCCCCTCAGGGAGGTCCTCCTTCACCCTGCGATAGAGGGCCTTGTGCTCGAAGAACACCACCGGATCGTTATCCCGGATGGCTGCCTTGATCAGTCCCTTTGCGTCGCGAGCGGTTGCCGGCAAAACGACCTTCAGCCCTGGCACATGTGCAAACCAAGCCTCATTCTGCTGGGAATGGAACGGCCCGCCGTGAATCCCACCGCCGCAAGGGGCGCGTACCACGATCGGTACGGGTGCATTCCAACGATAGCGGCACTTCGCCGCATAGTTCACAATCTGATCAAATCCGCAGGAAATGAAATCCGCGAACTGCATCTCCGCCACCGGACGCAGTCCCATGAAACTGGCTCCGATTGCCGCCCCAACGATTGCGGATTCAGAAATAGGCGTATCCACAACTCGCCGGTCGCCGAACTCATCCAGCATTCCTTGTGTTACCTTGAACGCTCCCCCGTAAACACCAATGTCTTCGCCGAGCAGGAAGACGTTCGGGTCGCGCTGCATCTCTTCGCGGATCCCTTCACGGATCGCTTCAACATAAGTGGTCGGCATGTTGCACTGGCTCCGGGGACTATTTCGATTCGTAGACTCGTTCAGTCAATTCGGCAGGATCAGGGAATAAGCTGTTTTCCGCCCACTCGATCGCCTCATCGGTTTCCTTGCGGATTCGAGCGAGAATATCGTTCACTTCATCCCGCGAGGCCCAGCGTTCCTCCACCATGCGATCCTGCATCCGCTGAATGGGGCATAGCGCTCCCCATTCCTCAAACAAGGTTTTGGGTACATAATCAGCTGGATCGTGCGCGGAATGGCCGGTCATGCGGAACGTCTTGCACTCGATCAGGTATGGCCCTTCTCCTGCCCGCGCATGGTCCACAGCGCGTCGCGTCGCTTCATGAATCGCAAACGGATCATTGCCATCCACGATTTCCGCCGGAATCCCGTATCCCGCCGCACGGTCCGCCACATTCTTGCAGGCCATTTGCTTGCTGAGTGGCGTCGAATAGGCGTATTGGTTGTTGTTGCAGAGCAGCACCAGTGGAGCCTTCTGCACGGAAGCCATGTTGATCCCTTCATGCCAATCGCCCCGGCTGGTTGCTCCGTCTCCGAAGTACACTAGCGCCACACTATCTTTGCCCTGATACTTCATCGCCATTGCGGCACCCGCAGCCACGGGCACGCTTGCTGCCATCGCACTGATGATGGCCACCAAACCCTTGCTCAAATCACCCATGTGCATGTTGCCGTCGCGTCCCCGCGTCAGCCCATCCACTCGACCCATGTACTGAGCAAACACGTTGCGCGGATGCACGCCACGGATGAAGTACAACGCCAGATCCCGATGCGACGGGAAGAGCACATCGTCAGGCCGTGCCACCAGGCCGGAACCAACCGGGATTGCCTCCTGTCCGCGTCCTACGTACACGCCGCCCAACACCTTGCCTTGGCGGTATAGGCGCCGTTCAATTCGTTCTTCGACCTCACGCATGAGGGCCATGTAGTAGAGAAATTTGCGGGAAAGCTCGGCTTTTGCCTCGACTCCGCGATCGGTTGGAACGGCTTCAAGCTTGACGGCTGCCATGGTGCTACCTGCGAGTTCGGGCCTCTTCGAACAGCCCAAACAGACAAGTATAAGCGATTTCTACCCCTCGAGAATAACGAACGCCAATGCCTGATCCCTAGTGTGTGTTAAAGACAGGTGAATCTGTTGTACACCCATCTTCGCGGCAACCTCTGCGGCAACGCCATTGAGTCGCAGTGTAGGCCGGCCTGTCGGCAAGTTCACTACCTCGAAATCGTGCCACCCCACACCTCTCCGCCACCCTGTGCCGATCGCCTTCATGCCCGCTTCCTTTGCTGCAAAACGTGCGGCGTACCGTTCGAAGCGGTTCGCCTTCGTCTCCACATAGGCGATCTCCAGGGATGTGCAGATGCGCTGGATGAAGCGCTCCCCATGTCGCTCAATGGCTTTCCGTACTCGGTCCACCTCCGCAAGATCGGTCCCTGTGCCGAGAATCAAAGCCCAGCTCCCGAGGTCGTAATGGTCAGGCGTCCATGCTTCACACCCTTCGTGCTGATCAGCACCTCCGCCAGTTTCCGGACAGCCGCCGATTTTCCTTTCAGGATCAACACTTCGAGGCAATGATCGTGATCCAGGTGGACATGTAACGTCGACAGTACATTGTGAAAAGCCTCGTGCTGGATTTCGGTCAATTTCTCTTCCAGCATACGGACATGGTGGTCGTAGACCAATGTCACCGTGCCCACCACCATTGCATCGGGCTTTTCACTTTGTCTTTCCACGAGGGCGTCCCGGATCAAATCCCGAAATGCCTCCGAACGGTTCGTGTATCCCTTGCCGGCAATCAGTTGATCGAACTTCTGAAGCAGATCGCTGTCGATAGCAACGCCGATTCGGCTCAGTTGACCCATGCGTATGTCAGATTAACGGCCAAAGAACGATTGCGCAAGCCGTGATACGCCTGTGGAATTCGTGCTACGAAAAATGCGGTTCATAACTCAGTTGATCAGGATCAACTTGCCTTCGGTCAGCACCACTTCCTCTTCCAAATCCCGTGTCCCATTCGCGAACTCGAGTTGGAGACGGTAGGTGCCCACCGGCAACGTCAGGCGAGTGGGAGCTTTTGACTTCCAACGCTGTCCATTGACGAGGATCGTTGCCCCTGCCGGCCCGCGAACCTCAATGCCTCCCACCTGTTTCTGCATCGTAAACACGAACTCCAATTGCTCTGGAACGCGCACGAGGCGAATGGCATTCTTATATCCTTCCAACTCCGCCCTTACGTACTGATCCCCTTTGGGCAGATCGAGCGTGCAAGGAGTTACACATTTCTGATCTCCCAATGAAACCGTGGCTCGCAGCGGCTCGGAGGAGAATTCAATGGGGAAGGTGCTTGGTCCCGCGGGTTCGACTTGGCGGGCCGGAACGGGTGCGGTTATCGGTGCCGGTGTTGGAGCGGCGGGCGCAGGGCTTGCAACTGCAGGAGCAGGAACTGCTGGGCCAGGAGTGACAGTCCTCGCGACTGGAACCGCCTCTGTCGTCAATGCTACTTTCGGTGCGGGTTGGGTCAGGTGCCACGTAGCGAATCCGGCTACGATTGTTGCGAACCCAATCCCGAATGCGACTGGCAACGATATTTCCTTCCGCTTCGCAACGGGGGCAGGTGCGGATGTCGCCATTGGCTCGGAGGACGGAACCACGGCCATCCCGGGAGCCTGCACAGAAACCGGAGTGGGAAGCGAAGTCCCTCGGATCGTTCTGACGGGCTTCCAGGTCTTCCTGGTTTCACAAGCTGTTCTCAAAACTTTGATGAATTCCAGGCAGTTCGAATACCGGTCTGCCGGCTCTTTTGACAATGCCTTTCGCAGCACCGTCTCCGCCGCGGGCGGCAGCGATGGATTCAAAGTCCGCACCGAAATCGGATCCTGAAACACGATGTTGTACAGCAACCCCGAAATGGATTCCGCCGCGAACGGCTTTTGTCCCGCAATCAATTCGAACGCGAGCACAGCCAGCGAGAACTGATCCGTAGCTGGGCCCAGAGGCTTGTTGGCGATCTGTTCCGGAGCCATGTACGACGGCGTCCCCATCACCATTCCACTGGTTGCGGTTTTTTGCGAATTGAGCCGCGCCACGCCAAAATCCGTAATCTTCACCAGCCCTTCCGGTGAAAACATAAGATTCGCCGGCTTGATATCCCGATGCAGGACGCCCCGTGAGTGCGCGTAATCTAGCGCGGCAGCCGTTTGTTCCAAGACACCTAATACCTCGCCAGGCGCAAGATCGCTTTTCAGCATCCGGTCCAGCAGCGTCACTCCTTCCACAAACTCCATCACAATGGCAGCCGTGTGATCGAAATGCTGGATGTCGTAGATCGTCACAATCCCCGGATGCGACAAGATTCCCGCCGACCTGGCTTCGCGAATCAGCCTCTCCCGCAGTTGCTGTTCCTGGCCTTCTTCGCTGAGATTGTCGAGATTGATTGTCTTGATGGCCACCTTTCGGCCGATAGCAGGATCCTCCGCCAAATACACCACACCCATGGCCCCGCGGCCAAGTTCCCGTGAGATGTGATATCTGCCGATCGATTGCAAGTAGCGGCTCTTTACAGACAGTGCGGGACAGGAGTCGTTTTTCTCCGCATTGTCCGCTACTGCCGAATTTAGCATACACCGCTACACGCGGAATCGATTGGCAGAACCCCTCACTCGTTTCTAATTAACCGGCTTGGGTGCGGCGGCGGGGGGGCGACCGGCTCCAAGCGGGCGTGGAGGGCTTTTCACAAAATCTGCAACGTCCCGCGCAGCTTTCGTTTCCTCCCCAGCCTTCTGCAGAAAACCGAGGTCGCGCATCCAGTCGATAAACCGGTGCTGCCAGCTACCAAACGGGATACCTCTCCGGTCCGTCAACCCTCCGCTCATCCGCGTGCCGTCCGGCAGCGGATCACCCGGGTGCCTCCCATGTCCATAAATATGCATCTCGATGTTGGGCACACCCAGACTTAGCATCACCGAATAGTAATCCATTGCCCAGATGGCATGCATCCGATCCCCGGAACCGGCGGTGGCGAGGAAGGCGGGAGGCACGTTCTTGGGGATCGGCGGGGCCGTGCGATTCCGCGCGAATGGGGTAGGCCCCGGGTAGATGATGCCGGAGAAATCGGGGCGGGAACTGATTCCTTCAAACGGATCGCCTGTGCTTCGCTTGTCAAACTCCTCGTATTGAACGGCAGCGGAGGAGGAAAGCTCGGCGCCGGCGGAAAAGCCAATAATCCCGATCTTGTTGGAATCGATATTCCACTCCTTGGCGTAGCCACGAACCACTCGAACAGCCTGCAGCGCATCGTTCACCGCATCCGTGAACGGCTGATACCCGTCCCGCCGCAATCGGTTCCGGAGAATCACCGTATTGATGCCGTAGTTGTAGAAAAAAGGTACGAAGTCCGCAGCTTCTCCCCCAACGTTCAGCGTGTTGTGGCCACCGCCCGCCACCAGAATGATCACCGAGCCATTATTGATCGACCGCTCAACTGGATGAAATTCAACCGACGGATTGTGAATATTCACAATGCTGCTGATCCGCCCCGGTACGGCTTGACTCATGTTGTACTGCTCGGCTTCCTTTACCCGCTCCGCCTTGAGGAATGGCGAATTCGATGGATAAAGTGGTACCACGACACCTCCTGGCAAGATGGCCTGCGGCGTATACGGAGCCTCGGAAGCGGCCGCCGGCCTGGGGATGCGCTGCGGAGCGGGAAGGGGCGGAAGGATGCCGCCTTGACCGATGGCTGGCACTGCGGCGGCACTCTGCAACAAGAGCCCGAGAATCATGGATCGCATGGTTTCGCCCTCAGTACCCGGCAGCTTTGTCGACGACGTTGATCAAGGGCTGCCCTTCCACGTACCGGCGAACGTTTTCCGCAAACAGCGCGATCAGCCGCACCTGCCGGTCCGGACTCCACCCTGACGTGTGCGCCGACATGATCACGTTTTCGCAATCGAAAATGGGATGATTCGATGGCGGCGGTTCCTGTGGAAACACATCCAGTCCAGCCCCTGCGATCCAGCCTTCCTTCAGCGCCTTGACCAGCGCCATGTCGTCGAACAGCTTGCCCCGCGACATCGCCAGAAAATAGGCGGTTTTCTTCATTCTGCGAAACACTTGTTCGTTGAACATGCGCTCCGTCGCCTTGGTATGCGGGGCCGCCGCCACCAAAACGTCCACTTGCGGCACCATCTCCGCAAACCAGGAAGGATCGTGCAGTTCAGCCACATATTCCGGCTTCGGAAGCGGCTTGGCGTCCGTTGCTACCACCCGCATATCAAAACCGCAATGCGCCCGCCGCGCGATCATGCTGCCGATCCCGCCCAGCCCGACAATTCCCATCGTCTTCCCCGCCAACTCCACATGATGATCGGACTTGACCGTCCCAACGGGCTTCATCGACCGCTTGTAGAACTGCGGCATGTAGTACTTCACCAGCCCCCGCGTTAGTGCGAGCAGCAACCCCATCGCCGTTTCCGAGATACCGTGGGCGAACGTCCGCGCGTAGTTTGTCATCACTACTGGGCTCTTGCGATGCCCTTCGTCGAGAACCCCTTCCATCCCGGCCCCGCCGGTCTGGATCCACTGCAATTTCGGCGCAAGGTCCAATTCAGCACTCTTGATGTCACCGTAGACAACTTCTGCGTCCTTCAGCCGGCTGCGAAACTCCTCGCGTGTGGAGCAGTGGATAACCTCGACTCTCGCGGCCTTCGTAGCAGCTTGAATCGTCCGTATCTCGTCAGCCCCGAACTGGTACATTGTGACGATCTTCAGAGGATCCTGCTGAGCCCTCACGTTCGATTGCAGGCTTGTGGCAGTCACTACGGGTTGGCGCTGGCTGGTTACGGACTGCGCAGCGGCTGGGGCTGCCCCTGCGGCAGTCACAAAAACACGTCGGGAAACAGGATTCTTGGACATGGGCATCAGGGTATCATAGCTGCTGCGCGCCCTAGCTGCCCAACTCCGCCAATCTCTGACGGATATGCGCCAGGGCAGCTTCGAGCTGTTCGCGGTGCCTCGGGTGACGCGCCTTCTCCAAATCACCGAGGAGCCGTTTCTCGTCGAGCACCAAACTCTCGCGCCGCGCCAGTAACTCCTGCTGTTCCGCGGTAAGCTGGGGGCGCTCCTTATCCCGTGCCCGTTGCTCGGCCAAGTCCTGCTGCGATGCGACATCCTTCGATTCCCAACCTCTGGCCACTGCGGGTACTCCTACCCCCAACATAGCCCACATTTCAATGTTATGGATCCCGCATCTCTTTTCGGGCGTCGATGATATATTGAAGAGGGCACTATGAAACTAGGCAGTTGGATACTGGT
>CALFYN010000143.1 GCA_937952345.1 uncultured Acidobacteriota bacterium | reverse complement strand
CAAACTCCGCCGCACTCTTCACCCGCGATGGATCCCCCGTGAACACCACCAGCCCATACAACTCCGGCGCCGCATCCAGCAGATGCGCCCGATCCTCCGCCTTCGTAACATCGCACGCCACAATCCGCGCAATCCCGCCCAGCGCCGCCGCGCGTTCCGCGTTGCGGTGATAACTCACCACCAGCCGAGGATTCTCCTCCGCCAGCATGCGCGCCGCCGCCGACCCCAACCCCCCCGATCCGCCCGCCAGAACAATCTCACGCCCCTTCAGCATTCGCCGCCTCCACCCCCACATACCCGCAACACATCGTTGCCAGGAACAGCATCAGCACTTCCGAATCGCCCAGGTTGTGTTCGAAAATCCCTCCCACCAGAATCGCCAGCATCACCGCGATCGCTCCCTGCAGCACGAATCGCGCATCAGACGGCCCCGGCGGCAGTTTCCGCAAAGCCCGCCAGAAATCCCGTAACATTGCCCCCAGCATCCACAGCAACGCAAGCAGCGTAGGTATCCCCCGTTCCGCCGCGTAATGCAGATAGATGTTGTGCAGATGCCCGTACCAGCCCTCCGGCAGATGCGTCACATCCGCGGGCACGTATTCCTTGAAATGCAATTTCACATGCTCCGGCCCCAGCCCCAGCAACGGGTGCGCCTGAATCATCCGCAACCCCGTGCGCCACGAAACGCTGCGATGCTGATTCGAATCCATCTCCCCTTGCGGCTTCCACGCCGAGGTGAATCGCTGCCGCAGAAACGGCGGCGCCACCAGTAACGCAATCACAATCGCCACCGGCGCAATCGCCACGGTCCAGCGCTTCCAGAACCACAGCAAATAGGAGCCCGCTACTGCCGTTGCCAGCCAGATGCTCCGCGTCCCGCCCGCAAAGATTGCCGCCGCCAGAATCGCCCCGCACAGCGCCACCAGCCACGGCCGTTTCGGACGCCCCCAGAACAGATACGCCGCCAGCAGCATCAGCACCATCATCATCTGCCCGCCGAACGTCATCCAGTGGCTCATGAATCCCGTGATGCGCTCCCCCACCAGGCACCCATACGCTCCCTGGCAATCCTTCAACTGCCATCCAAACTGTGACAGCGCCCGTATCGCCGACAAAGTCCCCAACACCGTGAACACCACCACCAGCCAGCGCACCTGCCGCAACTCACGAAACGTGCTGCTCACAATCAGCAACATCAAAAACACGAAAAACTTCCGCAATTGCGGCCGCCCCGCCGCCGGATCCTGCGAGAAGGCCAGCGAAACCACTGTGCCCAGCGCAAACAAACCCAACGGAATCCCAATCGGCGGAAAGCGCAACTTCGCGCCGGACAGTAACAACGTCGCCAGCGACAGCGCCAAACAAATATTGGCGGCGGCGATCGAAAACAACAGCGATGCCGCGGAGGCGAACGCGAAGAAGAATGCGAGGCGTTCCAGATTCATCGAAAGAAAGAATCAGTATGCCAGAATGAAGAGTCGGATATGGAAGTCTATCTCATGCGCCACGGCATCGCCGAAGATCCCGCACCAGGAATGCGGGACGCCGATCGCGCACTTACGGGCGAAGGAAAGAAGAAACTGCGCGAAGTCCTCCAGCTAGCCCGACGTGCTGGCGTCAAGCCCGCCACCGTCCTTTCCAGCCCCTACCGCCGCGCCCGCGAAACCGCCGAAATCGCCATCGACGTCCTCTCCCTCCAATCCCAACCCGTCTTCTCCAAAGAACTCACCCCCATGGCAGATCCACCAAAAGCCTGGGACGAAATCCGCCTCTTCTCGGATTCCCCCTCCATTCTCATTACCACCCATGAGCCATTTACAGGCCTTATGGTCGCGTTCCTCCTTGGGATCAGTCATTTGCCCATCGATGTGAAAAAAGGCTCCCTCATCCGAATCGATGTCGATGGACTCGGCCCACACCCCAGAGGAGTGCTCAAATGGATTCTCACACCTCGCCTCGCCGGCGTTTGAACTTTTTAATGTAATTAATCTCACGCGCAAGCAACCAAATCCGGGGCTCGCGCATCTATCGAGCAATGCTTCAGTGACTGCCTCGCAGTCAAAAGTGTTCCCTCATCGATTTCCAACGGTCTCACTCCAGTGTGCTTCCCTTGAAGACCCGAGTGAGTAAGCCGTAATCTCAGATGAGGAAGTCGTGACAGGAGGATTTAGGATGAAACAGTCGGTACGCGTCTCCATGAGTTTGGGCGCGGGCATTATCGTGGCTTCGTTGGCCCTCATCGCCAACAATGGCGGCGCGCCGGAAGGCACATCGGGCGCACCAGGAGAATCCAACTGCACCGAGTGCCATCTGGGCAATGTCAATTCGGGCAGCGGCCGTGTACGTGTGGAAGCCGTCAACGCCACCTCGTACACCCCCGGACAGACCCTCCGCATCCGCGTCATTGTGGAAGACTCCGCCGCCACCCGCTTCGGATTCCAATTGAGCGCTCGCCCCGAAAGCAACTCCCGCGTCAGTGCCGGCAAACTCGCCGCCGTGAACAATAGTGCACAAATCCTGCCCGGCGGCACGCAGGAGTGGGCTACCCACACCCTCGCCGGTTCCCGCGTCACCTCCCCGGCCACCTTCGAACTCGATTGGACCGCCCCCGCCGCCGACGCCGGTCCCGTGGTCTTCTATGCCGCAGGCAATGGAGCCAACGGCAACGGCCAGAACACCGGCGACCGCATCTACACCACTTCCCTCAAACTCTCCGCCGCCACCGCCGCCGGACCCTCCGCTGCCTTCGAAGCCGCCGGAGTCACCGACGCCTGGAACCGTCGCCAGGGCATCGCCCCCGGTATGCTCGCCTCCATCACCGGAACCGAACTCGCATCCGACGCCGCATCGTGGTCGCCCACTACACTCCGTGCCCTCGATACCACCGTCGGCGGAGTCAAGGTCAAAGTGAATAGCACCGACGCTCCGGTCGTCTCAGTCAGCGCCGAACGCATCCTCTTCATCGTTCCCGCCGACACTCCCGAAGGTGACGTGAACATCATCGTCGAACGCAACGGCACCCCTTCCCCCGCCGTCTCCGTGCGCTGCACGCTCGTTCGTCCGTCCATCCTCGGCGTCGCTGACCCCGATAACGCGGGCCAGTATTTCGCCACCGCCGTCCCCGCCGGACAAGCCGGTTTGCTCGGCCTCATCCAAAACCGCGGCTCCGTGCTCGGCCGTCCCCAGGCCGATTCGCGCGCCGTGCGCGGCGTCCTGCCCGGCGAAGACATCGACCTCATCGTCACCGGCCTTGGCAAAACCGAAGCCGATTTCACCACCTCCCGCCTCATCGCCGCGCCCATCGCCCTCGGCCCGCTGCCCAAAGTCAGCTTCGGCGGAACCAGCGTCGATGCCTCCGCCGCCGTCCTCGCGGCCCCCGGCATCTACCTCGTGCGCGTCAAGGTGCCCGAAGGCCTCGAAGCCGGCGACGTCGCCCTCGTGGTTGATCTCAACGGATCCACCAGCGGCGACAACGTCAAGATCACCGTCACACGTCCATAACAAGACGCCGCGGCTGCCGCGGAGAAACTTGCCTCAAAGGGTGGGCCATGCCGATGTGCGTGCTCCACCCTTTCTTTTTTGTGGTATATAATGCCTCGCACAGGGGTTGGGGATAAATCGATCTCGAATTCCTAGTTCAGTAACGAGGATGCCTACCATGAAAGCCTGCACAACGTTCCTGCTGGCAACGTCCTTGCTCTCCATCACCGGCTACGCGCAAACCGTAACCGGTTCCCTCTCCGGTCTGGTCACCGACAGTTCCGGAGCCGCCGTGGCCGCCGTCGCCATCGAAGTCAAGGACATCGACCGCAGCACCAGCTTCAAGACCACTTCCAACGAAACCGGATTCTATACCGTCACTTCGTTGCCTCCCGGCCGCTACAGCATCACCGCCGAACGCACCGGATTCCGCCGCTACGTGCTCGAGTTGTTCCCCATCGCCACCCAACAGAAAGCCGCCCACGACATCACCCTCGACATCGGCGCAATCACTGAGTCCGTCACCGTGCAAAGCTCCGCCCAATTAATCGACACCACCACCGCCACGCTCAGCGGAGTCGTCGAGCGCCGCCGCATCGTCGATCTCCCGCTCAACGGCCGCAACGTCTACTCGCTCGCCGCCCTCACTCCCGGCGTCTTCGGCCGCCGTCCCGCCTCCGGCATCAATCTCGAAGGCTTCCACTCCATCGGTATCTTCACCGTCAACGGCGGCCGCGATTCCAGCAACGCCATCCTCATGGACGGTGTCCCCGTCACCGTCAATTCCAACACCAACAACATGAACGCCAACACCGCGCTTCCCACCGTGGAAGGCGTCGAAGAATTCCGCATCCAGACCAATTCCTACTCCGCCGAATACGGCCGCAGCGGCGGCGGCGTTCTCACCATCGCCACCAAGTCCGGTACCAACGAACTCCACGGCACCATGTTCGACTTCCTCCGCAACAGCAAAATGGACGCCAACAACTTCTTCGCCAACTCCGCCGGCCGCCGCCTCGGCACCTTCCAGCGCAACGAATTCGGCGCCAGTGTCGGCGGACCCATCATCATCCCCAAAGTCTATGACGGCCGTAACAAATCGTTCTTCTTTAACGCATTCGAAGGCCGCCGCCAGCGCTCCCAGGTGCTCGGCCAGTTCACCCTGCCCACCGATCTCGAACTCGCCGGCAACTTTACCCGCACCTTGAACGCCGCCGGCCAGATGCGCCAGATCTACGATCCCGTCACATCCACCCCCAATCCTTCCCGCCCTGGCCAGTTCCTCCGCCAGCCCTTCGCCGGAAACATGATCCCCCGTTCGCGTTTTGACCCCGTTTCCGCCAAAGTCACCGAATTCTACGGCGCTCGCCCCAACGTGCCCGGTCAACCCAACACCGGCATCAACAACTTCGTCTTCCAGGGCGCACGCCCCGACACCGTCAATCGCGACACCTTCAAGTTCGATCACAACCTTACCGACAAGCAGCGCTTCTTCGTCCGCTACACCATCTTCGATATCTCCAGCCAGCAGCCCGAATATTGGCCCGGACCCGGTTGCCCCGACGGCGGCTGCTTCACCAACTCCGAGCGCCAGCAGAACGCCGCCTTCGAGTATTCCAACATGATCGACACGCGCACCCTCATGACCCTCCGCTGGGGATTCGCCCGCTCCATCCTCAACCGCGGATCGTGGTTCCAGGGCTTCCGCCCCTCCTCGGTCGGCCTCCCCGCCAGCGTCGAACAAGGCGCCGATCTTCTCGTATTCCCCGAATTCTCCATCGAGGAGATGACCGCTCCGGGCTTGCGCCATCACTGGAATTTCCGCTCCGCCAACATGTCGCACACCTTCATCGGCACCGTTTCCCGCGTCGTCCAGACCCACAGCCTCAAGGGCGGCGTCGAGATCCGCTCCAACCTCATTAACCACATGCAGGCCCCCTGGCAGTTGGTCTTCAACTTCAATCGCGGCATGACCGCCGGACCCGATGCCCGCGCCGTCACCACCACCGGCGGCACCGGATTCGCGTCCTTCCTCCTCGGTGCCGGAACCGGAGGCCAGGTCACCAACGGCATGCGCCCCGCTCTCGAAAGCAAATCCTACGGCCTCTACATCCAGGACGATTGGAAAGTCAATCGCAAGCTCACGCTCAACATCGGCCTGCGCTGGGATTGGGAAACCGGACTCACCGAGCGCTACAACCGCTACGCCGTGCTCGACCCCTATGTCCGCAGCCCGCTCAGCGAACGCGCCGGACGCGATCTCTTCGGCGGCTGGCTCTTCCCCACACAGGGTCTCCAAGGCCGCAACCTCCGCAGTCCCGAATACGACAAGATCGCCCCACGCGTCGGCCTTGCCTATCAATTGCGTCCCAACACCATCATCCGCGCCGGCTACGGCATGTTCTACGCCATGGCTCCCTACGGTGCTAACTACTACGGCACCTCGCCCTTCGTCGCCAGCACGCCATGGCTTGCCTCGCTCGACGGCGTACGCCCCAACTACTATCTGAGCAACCCGTTCCCCGGCGGCGTCATTCAACCTCAGGGCGCTTCCGGCGGCCTGCTGGCGGCCCTCGGGCTCGGCGTCGGCGGCCCCGTCCCCTCCACCATGACAACGCCTTACAACCAGCAGTGGAACTTTACTATCGCTCAGCAACTCGGCGGACGGTTCGGCCTCGAACTCGCCTATGCCGGCAACAAAGGCGTCCACTTGCCCTTCCGTACCGGCTGGCAAATGGATCAGCTCGATCCCGCGCTCATCAGCCCCTCCGCCGGACTCCTCGACCTCGTGCCGAATCCCTTCTATGGATTGATCCCCGTCGGCACTATGTCCACTCCCAACGTTCAGCGCGGCCATCTGCTCACGCCTTATCCCCACTTTCCCGGAGTCAGCTTCGCCGCTCCCGGTTGGGGCAATTCCAACTACCACTCCTTCCAGTCCAAACTCGAGAAGCGCTTCTCCTCCGGCAACAGCATTGTCGTCGCCTACACCTTCTCCAAGCTCCTCTCCGATGGAGCCGACAACGCCTGGGACGCAGCGGCCCAGAAGAACTTCTACTGCCGCGCCTGCGACAAGTCGGTATCGCCTTACGATCAGCGCCACCGCCTCGTCACCAGCTTCACCTATGACTTGCCCTTTGGCGTAGGAAAATCCTATGGCACCGGCTGGAACCCGTTCCTCAATGCCATCCTCGGACAATGGCAGGTCAACGGCATCGCCACCATCAATAGCGGCTTGAACCTTCAGTTCAATGTCCCCGCCAACACCAGCTTCTCCTTCGGCGGCAATCAGAGGCCCGACGTCACTAACCAGCCCGCCAAAGTCGACGACCCGTCCATCCGTCGCTGGTTCAACACCGCGGCCTTCGCCATTCCGCAACAATACACGTTCGGAACCCTCGGCCGCATGCACCCCAACCTTCGTGCCGACCGCGTCGAGAACATCGACTTCTCCGTCTTCAAGAACTTCCGCATTAAGGAACGCGCCACCGTGCAGTTCCGCGCCGAATGGTTCAACTTCACCAACTCGCCCGTCTTCGCCATGCCCAACACCACCGTCGGCAGCAATGCCTTCGGTACGGTCACGGCCCAAGAGAACGCGCCGCGCCAAACCCAATTGGCGCTCAAGTTCATCTTCTGACGCAATCCTGTAACTGCCGGGTCGGGACCGATCTCGTCTCGACCCGCCTTACATGGTCCATTTCCCCACGCCACCGCGCGTGACGTGTGGATCTTGCAACACATGGAGACCTCATGACCGCACAATCAATCCTCTTCACCCTTCCCGCGGCGGCGCTGCTGCTGGCCGCTTCCGCCCACGCCCAAACAAACGCCTGTGCGCACAAAACCACCGGGCAACTCCGCATCGTGGAGAACGGAGCCTGCCTCCCGCAGGAGCGCGCTGTTCTCTTGGCAACTCCGCGCCCTATCCCCGATACCATTCCCATTCCTGTACTCCATTTCATCGGCCTCGGCGGCGCAACCGGCAACGACGCCAACGCCGTACCCTTCAATCCGCACATGGTCGTTCGCGCTACCCTCCGCAGCGACTCCGACTCGCGCAGTTCCGTCTCCGTCCGCGCCGTGAACTCCTGGGATCTCAACCCGGACTACGTATACAACGGCTTCTACATCTGCCTCGGCTTCAGTCAGGAAATCGAGGATTCGAAATCGCTCACCGTCTTCGTGGAGCATACCCGCTACCGCCGCCAAAGCGCCAATGAGCCCATCATCTCCACGCGCGATTTCGCAAGGCTCAGTTCCACCGTGGGCGCCTTCCGCGCCGGCACCCCAAGTCAGGGCACAACCGCGTCCTGCCTCACCTTCCCCTTCTCGCAACTCATCAAGACGCCGTCATCTCCCTATGGGGTGATCGGAGACACCATCGCCGGCCCGGGGCTCTTTTCAGTGACTCTTGACACCCCCGAAATGCTGGCCACAAAGCCCAGCGGCCCGCTGAGCCTGCAATCCACCAACATCATCGGCCTCGGGCTCACCATCGCTGGCCTGAACCCGGCGCCCTAACGACAATGCCGCGTGATAAGATGCCGAAGCTATGGCTCGGCATCTCCGTTCCATCTGCAACGCCGCTCTCCTTTTGACGGTTGTGGCTCCGGTGCTGCCCGCATCGGATCCGCCACCGATCATCGACATGCATTTGCATGCCTT
>CALFYN010000142.1 GCA_937952345.1 uncultured Acidobacteriota bacterium | reverse complement strand
GCGATTCGTCCGAAATACCGGCAATTTGAAAGCAATATTCTCGGCGTGGAGACGGAGATCTTCGACTCGCAGATTCCCGGCGGGATGATTTCGAACATGGAGAGCCAGCTCAAGCAGCAGGGTGCGGCGCATCGCATCAAGGAAGTGCTGGCCGAAGTGCCGCGCGTGCGCCAGGACGCGGGGTATCCGCCGCTGGTGACGCCATCGAGCCAGATTGTCGGCACGCAGGCCGTGTTCAACGTGCTGATGGGCCGCTATGCAGTGCTCACCGGCGAATTCGCCGATTTGATGCTGGGCTACTACGGCGAAACGGCGGGTTCGCGCGATCCGCAAGTGGTGGCCAAGGCGGCGCGCTTCGCCAAGAAGGAAGTGATTCGCCACCGTCCGGCCGATCTGCTGCGGCCGGAATGGGACAATCTGCGCGCGCAGGCGCTGGCGTTGCAGGGCTGCAACGGCTCCGACGAAGACGTGCTGACGTTCGCCATGTTCCCGCAGGTTGCGCCGAAGTTTTTCACCACGCGAGAAGAAGGCCCGAAGTCGGTGGCCAAGGATCCCGCGGCCGCGCCTGCCGCCGCCGAATCCGCGACGAAAGCGCCGGCAGCCGCATCCGGCCCGGTGCGCACCACCGTCAAATACGACGTGACCGTGAACGGCAAAGTGCACCAGGTCACGGTGGCTCCAGCATAGAAACACACCCCCCTCCCACGGTTCGCTTTGGATGGCCAAGGAGATTTGTGTATGAACATGCAGGAAAAGATTGCAGATCTGCGAAAGAAAAAAGCGCATCTGGAAGCCGGAGGCGGGCCGCAGCGCATCGCCAGGCATAAGGAGCAAGGCAAGCTGACGGCGCGGGAGCGCGTGGCGCACCTGGTGGATGCGGACAGTTTCGAGGAGTTTGGCCTCTATGCCCAGCATCGGGCGACGATGTTCGGCATGGAAGGCAAAGAGATGCCCGCCGATGGCGTCGTTACTGGCGCGGCTGCCATCGACGGGCGTCTGGTGCATCTGGCAAGCCAGGACTTCACGGTGGGCGGCGGCGCGGCGGGCGAAGTGCATTCGCTCAAAGTGGCCGAAGTGATGAAGCTGTCGCTGAAGACGGGCTCGCCGTTCGTGTTTCTCAACGATTCGGGCGGAGCGCGCGTGCAGGAAGGCATCGATTCGCTGTCGGGATACGGGCAGGTGTTTCATGTGAACGTAATGCTTTCGGGCGCGGTGCCGCAGGTTTCGGTGATCTGCGGGCCGTGCGCGGGCGGAGCAGCGTATTCGCCGGCGTTGACGGATTTCGTCATCCAGACGCGCCAGGCGCAGATGTTCATCACCGGGCCGCAGGTGATCAAGCAAGTGACGGGAGAGACGATTTCCGCCGAGCAGTTGGGCGGGGCGTACGCGCACATGGTGCATTCGGGCGTGATTCATTTCATCGCCGAGAATGATGAAGAAGCGCTGTACCTGTGCCGGCGGCTGCTGAGCTTTCTTCCGGCCAATAACCTGGAGGATCCGCCGCGCTTTCCCTCGGATGGCAATGTGGAGCCGAACGAAGCGCTGAACACGATGGTGCCGGTGGAGCCGAAGCAGGGCTACGATGTGCGGAGCGTCATTGCGGGCGTGGTGGACAATGCCGATTTTCTGGAGGTGCAGGCGGGGTACGCGATGAATATCGTTGTTGGCTTCGCGCGGATTTTGGGGCGTTCGGTGGGCATCATTGCCAATCAACCGTCGGTGCTGGCCGGGGCGCTGGATATCAACGCGTCGACCAAGGCGTCGCGATTCATTCGCTTCTGCAATGCGTTCAATATTCCGCTGATTACGTTCGTGGACGTGCCGGGATTCCTGCCGGGTGTGCAGCAGGAATACGGCGGCATCATTCGCCATGGAGCGAAACTGCTGTTTGCTTACTCGGCGGCGACGGTGCCGAAGATACAGGTGATTCTGCGCAAGAGCTTCGGGGGCGCGCATCTGGCGATGTGCTCGAAGGATCTGGGCGCGGACCGTGTGTTTGCGTGGCCGACGGCGGAGATCGCCGTGATGGGCGCCGAAGGAGCGGCGGAGATTGTGTTCCGCAAAGAGATTGGCGAGGCGGAGGACAAAGCGGCGAAGCGCGCCGAGTTGATCGAGAAATACCGGAGCGCGTTTTCGACGCCCTACGTGGCGGCGGCGCGGCGGCTGGTGGACGATGTCATCGAACCGGCAGCGACGCGCAAGCACCTGGCGCAGGCGCTCGAATATTTGCAGGCCAAGCGCGAGTTCCGGCCATCGAAGAAACATGGGTTGATTCCGCTGTAGGGGGAGGATGTGATGAAGAAAGCGAAGAGGCCGGCCAGGGGGCCGGCCGCGGGACAGGGGTCCCGCCCCACAATGAGGCAACTGGCGGCTGCGATTGAGGCGCTCAGTGCTCGCGTTGCCGCGCTGGAGCCACAGGCTCCCGTTGCCTCGCCGCCCGCGCCGGAGGTGAAGATCGAACAGGAAGGAATCTCCGAAGAAGTGATTCTTGCCATCTCCGCGGCCATCGCGGCGTTTCTTGGCAAGCGGCCGCGCATCCGCCAGATCCGCCTCATCGGCACCGGGGCATGGGCGCAACAGGGGCGCGTGAGCATTCAGGCATCGCATGCGCTCGCCTTGCGCCACGAATGAGAAGGAGGCAGAAATGAAACTGAACATTACCGTTGACGGGAAGCTCTATGAAGTGGACGTGGAGGCGAGCGAGCCCGAGCCGCAACAACCGGTGTATCTGCCTCCCACGCCGACGCGGATAGGCGCGGCTCCGGTGGCGCCGCCGCCGGTTGCTGCGGGCGGTGCGCCCGTGGAGAACGAAGACAAAGTCTGCCGCAGCCCGATTGCGGGCACAGTGACGCGCGTGCTGGCGCAACCGGGACAGAGCATCCAGCCCGGCGATGTGCTGCTGGTGCTGGAGGCCATGAAGATGGAAACCAACATTACAGCGCCCATTGCCGGTAAAATCGCATCGCTGCCGGTGAAGGCGGGCGATGCTGTTCAGGGAGGGCAAGTCCTTGTCGCTTTTGAATGAAGTTCCTGGAATTCTGTTTGTGGATCACGTGGCGATCGCGGTGCCACAGGGCCAGTTGGAGGCGCAGGTGGCGTCGTACCGCGCGCTGGGCTTCACGGAGTTTCACCGCGAAGATGTGCTGGGCAAAGACCAGGTGCGCGAAGTGCTGCTGCGTATCGGCGACGGGCCGAATCTGATTCAATTGCTGGAGCCGCTTTCGGCTGAGTCGCCGGTGGCCAAGCAGATCGAAAAGAGCGGCGGGCGCGCCGGGTTCGCGCACATTGCCTACCGGGTGGAGAGCGCACAGCGGGCGTTTGCGGCGATGCAGGCGGCGGGATTCCGGATCATCGACGCCGCGCCGCGCAAGGGATCGCGAGGCACGACGGTGTTTTTCGTGCATCCGAAATCAACCGAGGATGCGCCGTTCGGCTATCTGATCGAAATCGTGGAGGAACCCGCATGAAGGAGATGTTCCCGCCTGTCTCCGTTGCCGCGTGGGAAGCACAGATTCAGGCTGATTTGAAGGGCGCCGATTACGAGAAACGGCTGGTGTGGAAGACGCCGGAAGGGCTTGCCGTGCGGCCCTATTACACGATGGAAACGGCACCGGCGGCGGTGGCACTGGACGGATTGACGCCGTGGGAAGCGGGTGAGCCGGAGGCCGATATCGATGCGGCGCGGTGGCAGGACGAAGGGGCCACCGCTGTGGAAGAACTGGCCTTCGCGCTGGCGGCGGCGGTGGAGATATGGGAGAAGCCCGCGCTCACGGTGCGCTTCGCCGTGGGTCCGCTGTTTCTGCTGGAGATTGCGAAGCTGCGCGCGGCGCGTGTGTTGTGGAACTGCGTGGGCGCGGCGTTCGGCAGGCAACCGGCGCTGCATCTACATGCGGTGACGGCGCGGTGGAACAAATCGGCGCTCGATGCGAATAATAACCTGCTGCGGGCGACTGGGGAGGCGTTGGCCGCGGCGCTCGGTGGCGCGAATACGATTGCCGTGCGGCCGGAAGGGATGGATGCGCGGCTGGCGCAAAACCTGCTGCTGATTCTGCGCGAGGAAACGCATACACACGGCGTGGCGGATCCGGCGGCGGGGGCATGGTACATCGAGGCGCTGACGGCGATGTTGGGAGCAGAAGCGTGGCGGCGCTTTCAACAGGTGGAAGCGGCGGGCGGATTTGCTGCGTTTCGCGCGGGCGGCGCGCTGGATGCTGCGCTGGCGGCGGCGCGCGGGGCAAAAGATGCGGCCGTGGCGACGCGGCGGGCGACGCTGGTGGGCGTGAACAACTATCCGAATCCGAGTGAGCCGCTGCAGGAATGCAGCGAGAACGGCTGGCGCGCGGCGGGGGTCTTCGAACGTATCCGCATGCGCACGGCGCGCCATGTGGCGGCGGGGAACGCTTGCCCCACGGTGCTGTTGCTGGAGCTGGGCGATCGCAGGATGAGCCAGGCGCGGGCGGGCTTTTGCCGCAATTTTCTCGGCTGCGCGGGATTCACAATCCGCGAAAGCTCGTGCCTGGAACCGGCGGATCTGACCATCCTGTGCGGCAGCGATGCCGAGTACATGGAACTGGCGCCGCGCGTGTTATCGGAAGCGCAGATGCCAGTGGTGATTGCCGGTTATCCCAAGGAGCACGTGGCTGCGCTCGAAGCGGCTGGTGTAGCGGGGTTCGTTCATCTCGGCAGCAATCTGGTGGAGACGCTGGAGCACTGGCAGAACCGTTTGGGAGTTGGCGTATGAAACCCGATTTCAGTCAGATTCCATTCCAGCCGCAACGGGCGGCGGCGCCGGCTGTCGATTACGATCATCTGCACTATGCGGCGGGATTGCCGCCGTTTCTGCGCGGGCCGTATTCGACGATGTACGTGATGCAGCCGTGGACCATCCGCCAATACGCGGGCTTTTCCACCGCCGAGGAGTCGAATGCGTTTTACCGGCGCAATCTGGCGGCGGGGCAGAAGGGGCTTTCCGTGGCCTTCGATCTGGCGACGCATCGCGGCTACGATTCGGATCATGAACGCGTGGCGGGCGATGTCGGCAAGGCGGGGGTGGCTGTCGATTCCATCCTCGACATGAAGATTCTCTTCGACCAGATTCCGCTCGATCAGATGTCCGTGTCGATGACGATGAACGGCGCGGTGCTGCCGGTGATGGCGTTTTATATCGTGGCGGCGGAGGAGCAGGGAGTGGCTCCGGAACGGCTGAGCGGCACCATCCAGAACGACATTCTGAAAGAGTTCATGGTGCGCAACACCTATATCTATCCGCCGGAGCCATCGATGCGGATTATCGGCGATATTTTCCTTTATTCGGCGGCGAAGATGCCGAAGTTCAACTGCATTTCCATCTCCGGCTATCAC
>CALFYN010000141.1 GCA_937952345.1 uncultured Acidobacteriota bacterium | reverse complement strand
GCGCCGCCACAAGGACGGTTGGAGCGGCGATGGTTTCCGGGGAATCCCTGGAATACTTTGCGGATGAAGACCGCTCCCAGCGGAACACCATTGCCTTGCGTGACGTGGATTATGCGGTGGAAGCGCATTTCGTGCTCACGTCGCGCAAGGGACCGGGCGATAATGTGGCCAAGTTTGAAGACATGTTTGCGAGGCGGTTGACGAATGGCCAGCACCATTACCAGCCGTACCTGGGGTGCCGGGAGTTTCCGGCGAGTGTGGAACCCTACAACGGCACGCCGTTGCCGTTAACGGAATCACGGCCGCTAGGAATGATGCTTCACGATGTGGCTTATGGATCGGAGAACCGAGCCGGGTTCTTTCCCGCCATCTTACGGCAAGGTGAGATCATCGTACCGCCGTGGCAAGGTGGGGCAGGAGGCGGGCAATGATCCTGGAGTCATTACGCGACCTGGCGGTGCGGGAGGAATTGATCGAGGAACCGTCTTACGAGAACGTAGGGGTGTCGTTTGCCATCGTTCTGTCCATGTCCGGCAACCTTCTGGGCTTGATGGACCTGCGGGAGACGGAGGGGAAGAAGCGCCCAAAGCAGTTATCCATTCCGAAGAGGATGGGGAGGACGGTCAACGATCAGGAAGACTTTCTGGTGGACAAGTCCGAATACGTCTTTGGGGTTGAGCCAGACGGAAAACGGAAGCCGGATAAACTGAAAATCCGCTTCGAACTTTTCCGTAATTCCATTGAGCGGGCGCGAACGGCAACGGGACATCCGTCACTGGATGCCATAGCCAAATTCCTCGATACAGCAGCCACACGTGAGGAATGTTTACGTGGGGCCATCGAGGCGAAGTACAAATCGAACGACCTGTTTTGCTTTGAGGTGGATGAGGAGTTCGTCCACGACATTCCAGCGGTGAAGGCCTATTGGTCGCAGCAACATCGCGCGCAGTCTCAGTCGGGGGAGGTAAGCCAATGTGTACTGTGCGGCCAAGCCAGGGTTCCGGTTGAGAAGCATTCCATGGTGAAGCTCATGGGAGGGTCCACCAGCGGGGTTCCGTTGGTGAGTTTCAACGAGGGTGCGTTCGAGTCATATGGCTGGTCCCGCAATGAGAACGCGCCGTTTTGTCAGAGTTGTGCAGATGGGTATTCGACCGGATTGCGGCGTTGTTTGTCAGCGAACTACCCGGACCCGAAGGATGCGGATATATCGCTGCCACGGCAGAACACGGTATTGAGCGAGAACCTGACAGCGGTGTATTGGACGGATGTTCCGGCGGGCGAGTTGATTGAAGCCGTCGGCAGGCTGAACTTCTTCGCTGGAGAAGATGCCGCCGCTCTGCGGGCGATGTTTTCCGCTCCGTGGAGCGGGAGCGAGCCGGGAAGCGTGGATGGGCGATTTTACTGCCTGTTTCTGCAAGGGGGCCAGGGACGGGCTGCATTGCGCGGGTGGGAAACAGAATCGACTGCGGAACTGCACCGGAATATTGCGGCATGGTTCGCGCAGACATCGGGTTTGGAGCAACGCGCGAAACCGCTGGGGCTTTTGTTGAACTCACTAGCGGTGAAAAGGGAAGGGCGAAAACTGCCAGAGCGATTCATCCGCTCGATCTTTCTGGCGGCGTTGTTTGGGAGGGAATTGCCGCTGACGGTGTTGAGTGCAGCGGTGGAGCGGAACAAGGCAGAGAGGGCTGTGACGGCGGAGCGCGCCGCGCTCCTGCAAGCCTATTTCATTCGAGTGACAGGGAGGGACTGTTATATGACTCCAGATCAGCCGCCGACTTCGGTGGCATACCGCTTAGGGAAGTTGCTCGCGATCCTGCAGCGGCAGCAAGAGCGAGTGAACCGCAACCTGAACAAGAACATTTCGGACCGTTTCTACACGGCATTTTCGACACGTCCGGCGAGTGTGTTTCCCGCGCTGATGAGTTTGGGGAGAACGCACACATCCACTTTGAAGAAAGAAGGGATGTACTTCGAGGGAGAAATCGCGGAGGTGCTGAAAGATGTCTACCCGATTCCCGCGACGTTTTCGCTGCACGAGCAGGGAGAGTTTGCGCTGGGATTTTATCACCGGAGGCAGCAGGATATAGCTGGAGCAAAAGCATACAAGAGCGAGCAAGAGCAACAGAAGGGAGAGGAATAGAATCATGGTGCCATCATTGACATCCGATCCGGCCGCCGTGCTGGCGAGCCTGGAGGCGCGCTACAAGGAGCGCTTCGACATCGAGCTCACCGAGATGACGGCGATTCTGTCGAACCTGCGCACGGCGAGCTTCGGCCGCCGCTCGCGCGTCGACTTTTCCATCTTTGCGCCGCGGCCGGGCGGCAGCATGGCGGAAGCCCGGCGCGGCAGCCGGCCGGTCCATCTCGCCGGCCAGTGGCTCAACACCGCGCTC
>CALFYN010000140.1 GCA_937952345.1 uncultured Acidobacteriota bacterium | reverse complement strand
CGCCGCCTCCGCTTGCGTCCGCAATCCCATAGTCCCCGTTGCCCGTTGCCGCTGCAGGTCCGCGAAAGCCGTCAGCCGTGCGATGGCCGGCTCCAGCGCCGCTCCCACGGCATCCCGGCGCTCCGCCGCCACCAGCCGCAGCACACTCCGCACCGCCTGCGATTCCCGCTCCAGCATATACGCGACACGCTCCGCGCCGGCCTCCCCTGCTTTCAAGATCTGCATGTATCCGCGCGTTTCACTCAGCGATGCCAGGTACTTCGCCTCTTCCTCCCCGGCGTTGGCGATGTAGTAGAGGAACGCCGCGCCGATCACCGTGATGTCCCGCAGCGACCGCGCATCCACGCGCTCCGGCGTGTCTTCGCTGTTGTGATGCGTCTCCACGCCGCTGCCGCTATAGGCCCAAATCGTCGGGATGTTCAGCATCGGCTCAGCCATGTACGTGTCCGTCCCCGTCGCGAAATCCTTCTCGTGCCACCCCCGCCGCACCTTGGGCAAATACGTCGCCGCCACCTTCAAGATGAATGCATCGGTGAAGTCCTTGGCCACATGCGGATTCATGTAGAAGCTGTACTCCGTGCCCGCAATCTCATACGCCGCCGCCGGCGTATCCAGGCACAGCGCCGCCACCGTGCGCCGCACGCGCTCCGGGTGATTCGCCATGTATGGCATGGACCCGTACATCTCCCCCATCGATAAAACACGAATGCTGCGTTTTGGTTTGGCCAGCCGCCCCGCATCGATCAGCCGGTTGATCGCCGCCAGCGCTTCGATGGTCGCCGAAACCCCGGTGGCATTGTCGTGCGCGCCTTGCTCCGACGTATGGCCAAGCGTGAGCACCTCTTCGTCCGTCGTTCCCGGCACCGTCGCCGTCACGTAGGGATAGCTGCCCGGATAATGCTTCGCATCCACCTTGGCCTTCACGCGCACGCTTCCCTGCGCCAGCCGCTCCTTGAGATCGGCCGTCTGCCGCGGCGTAATGGAAAAGCACGGCAGCGGAGTGCTCCGCTCGGTGAACGCCCACCCATCATCGCCCCAGGCATTAATCCACTGCCGTCCGTCCAGCAGGCTCGGATTCTCCGTGAACGTGTTGATGGCCCCCACCGCGCCGCCCTTCACCAGCAGCCACTTGATCCCGGCGGGGTTCTCTTCCGTCAATGCGAACTTGCCCTTCACATCCGTCGATGCCGCCGCACCCCGCTTCACGTAGACCACCTCCGCGCGAAGGCCCGCCGCGGGTGTCGCCCCGGACCACATGCACACCGACGCCGGCGTCTCCTGGTAATCGCCCAGCACCGGCCCGCCCTCAATCTCCAGCCTCGCCGATTGCACATCCCACGCCAGCGGCATCGTCCAATAGCCGAATTGCGTCTTGCCATCGGCCGGCGTATCCACGATCTCGGCGTTCCGCAAGCCCAGCTTCGTCATCCTCTCGCGCAACAGCCGCGCCGTGGCTGCAAAGCGCGGAAACGTGAAGTAGCGGTCGCTCGCATAGATCTCCCGCATCAACTCCATCGCTTCCTGCTCGCGAACCTCCTTGCGCAACTCGGCGACAATTTCCTCAAGCGTCGCCCCCGCGCCAATCCGCGTCAGCAGAAGTATGCACAATACGGCGCGCATGGTTACTCCACCTCGAATGCGACGGACTGCTTCTGGCCGCTCAACAGATCGTGCACGCGCATCTGCCACCGTCCTGGCGGATCATTCCGCGCCAGCGGAAGCGCATGGCGCGCCGTGCCCTCAGGCGCCGGCAGGTTGCCCGAATAGTGCCGTACGGCATTGCCGGATGGGTCAACCATCTCCACATGAAACACATGCCGCGCGGCCGGCGTCGCCCCCGCGAAGCGTATGCCGAACTCCGCCGTCGTGCCGCGACCCGCTCGTGCCGGAGCGGCAATCACCAGATCCGGCAACGGCGCCGGCGAAACGGCAAAGATGCGAGGCTCGTAGGCCTCAACAACTGCGTCAATCCGAGCCAGACGCCCCAGCGGCTTCCCCGCCCGTATATCGTACACATAGGCCGGCGCGTTCAGCCGCACACTCGCCTGCTTCTGCTTGGCGAAGCGTTCGTTCGATTGGAATTCCGGCGGCCCCAGCTCATCAATGCGCAACTCCGGATTACTGTGCAGCGCGACAATGTGCACGCCCCCATTGGCGAAGCTGTGCGTCTCCAACCCGAAGTCGCCCGTCGCCGAAAATCGCGGCGGAACCGCCGTCAGCAACCCCTCCATCATGCGCCGTGCCGCCCCTTCCTTCTCCACCACACGATCCATGTGGTAGCTCAGCAGCGAATCCCGCAACAGCACCGCCCGCCCTTTGCCGTATGTGCCCGCCGCGAACACATCTTC
>CALFYN010000139.1 GCA_937952345.1 uncultured Acidobacteriota bacterium | reverse complement strand
GCCCACATCGCGTACCCGATAGCCAGGCAACTGCCGAGCGAAGCTCTGCCCAATACCCCGGGATTCGGCGCACTGCCCGCACCGCCGGACTTCGGCGACATGTCGGCGCGCAGCTTCCAATCGCCTTCCTCGATCTCACAAGCCAGGCCTTCCACCAGCCGCACCTTGGTGATCGCGGTGTTCTGCCCGATGGATGGGCGCAACTCCAGTGCCCGTACATTGCGTTCCAGCACTTCTTTCAGTTGGTCCATGGTGGTAGTCATTCTGTCCGGTAACGCGCGAACCTGGCTGTTTTTGGATCATCGCCTGTGACTTCCGTCACGGATGCCCGCTGACGCTTTGCAGGATAATAACCGGGTGAGTCCGAAAGCGAAAAGTGGTGGATCGGTCGCCTGGATCCTGGTTGGCGTCCTGTGCGGCGTCTTCCTCGGCGTTGGGTTGTTCACCTTCGGTTACGCCCAAGGTAGTTCCTACCTCACCGATAATCCCGATGCCTGCGCCAATTGCCACGTCATGCGCAATCAGCATTCCGGCTGGCTTCGTTCGAGCCACGGCAAATGGGCCGTATGCAACGATTGCCATGCACCCGCCGGTTTCTTCGCCAAGTACTCCACCAAAGCCCTCAATGGCTTCCTCCACTCCTGGGCTTTCACCACACAGCAGTTTCCCGACGAGATTCGAATCACCGCCCGCAACTACCGCGTGACCGATGGAGCCTGCATGAAATGTCACGCCGATTTGACCAGCGGAATCAACGCGGCCCGCCATACACGCAGTGTGGTTTCCTGCATCAAGTGCCACGCCGGCGTCGGACATGGAAAGTAAACGATTATGAGTTCCTCTAAAACAATCGCGATCGCTATTGTTGTAACGGCATTGCTCGCTTTCGGCATCAGCGGCCTGCTGGTCAATGTCATGGAGCGCAAACAGGAAGCGCGAACGCCCTTCTTCCAGGTCGTCGAGCTGAACGACGATATCGATGACCCCGCCGTTTGGGGCCGGAACTTCCCGCTCCAGTTCGCCAGCTACAAATCCACGGTCGATATGACGCGCACCCGCTACGGCGGCAGTGAGGCCTTGCCGCATACCCCCACGCAGGCCGACCAGCGCCTGGTCTATTCCCAAAGCAAGATCCAGGAGGATCCGCGCCTCAAGCGCATGTGGCTCGGCTACGCCTTCTCCGTCGATTTCCGCGAAGAACGCGGCCACGCCTACATGTTCCTGGATCAGCAGACTACGCGCCGTGTCACCGAGTTCAAACAGCCCGGCACCTGCCTCAATTGCCACGCCTCTGTCTACACCGTCTACCGTAAACTCGGCAACGGCGACATCATGGCGGGCTTCGACAAGATGAATCAGTTGCCCTACGTCGAAGCCGCCTCGCACGCCAAACATCCCGTTTCCTGCATCGACTGTCACGATCCGAAATCCATGCAACTGCGCATCACCCGCCCGGCCTTCATCGAAGGCATCCGCGTGTACAAGGCTTCCCAGGGCGTGCAAAATTACGACGTCAACAAACAGGCCACCGCCGCCGAAATGCGCACCTATGTCTGCGGCCAGTGCCACGTCGAATACTACTTCAAGGGCCCCGAGAAACGTCTCACCTTCCCTTGGCGCAAAGGCCTCAAGGTGGAACAAATCACCGCCTATTACGACGAGGTCAAGCACAAAGACTTCGAGCACAAGGAGAGCGGCGCACCCGTGTTGAAAGCCCAGCATCCCGAGTTTGAAACTTACAGCCAGGGTGTCCACGCACGCGCCGGAGTCTCTTGCGCCGATTGCCATATGCCTTACAAACGCGAAGGCGGTATGAAGATCAGCGATCACCACGTGCGCAGCCCGCTGCTCAATATCAACCGCGCGTGCCAGGGTTGCCATCACTTCCCCGAAGAAGAAATGAAAGCGCGCATCGAACAGATTCAGGATCGCTTCTGGGTCACTCGCAACCACGCCATGGACGCGCTCATGGATCTCATCACCGATCTCAAGGCCGCGAAAGAAAACGGAGCCGCCCCGGCGGCACTCGGCAAGGCCTGGGACTTCCAGCGCAAAGCCCAGTTCTACCTCGATTTCGTCGAAGCTGAAAACTCCACCGGATTCCACGCCCCGCAGGAAACCATGCGCGTGCTCGCCGAATCCATCAACTTCTCGCGCCAGGGACAACTCGCCGCTCGCGAAATCCGTCCGGCTAAGTAACTCGCTCGGCGGGCCGCGTCAGTACATATCCCAGCAGGCCCGCCGTCGACAATCCCAATGCATTGGCCGATCCATGCAATACGGCCATCCGTGGAATCGGCAGCCACAGCGCGCCCTGAAACTCGCTCACCGCATAAGCCGCGGCCAATCCCATTGAGATCACTGTGCAGGCCGCGGCGATGCTGAAGCATAACGAAGTAGCTCTGCTCGTCCGTCCCAGCATTGCGTTGAGCACTGCCATCCCCGCCACAATCACCACGCCCAACGCCAGCCCGAACGCCGCCGCTATCTCCACCCAGCGCGACAGTGCAATCCCCACGGCCAGCAGCGGAGTCCCGCCCACCACGGCCCACGCAGCCATGCGATACAACACCGGCCCGGCCTGTTCCCCCAGCATCCGCCCGGTCATCGCCGTGAACACGCAGGCAGCAAAGCCCGCATAGTGAAAATGAATCGCCGTCAGCAGAATCATTTCATCGCGCAGGCCCAACGGGCGTTCCCCCAGCCGCGCCAGCACCATCCAGAATCCACCCATCGCCAGGTACACCATCCCCGCCTGCAGCGCGAATTCTTCCACCGGCCTCATCCCTAGCGCCAGCATCCGCATCACGCCCTGCCGTGCCACTTCCACCGTGAACAGAAACCATGGAATCGCCAGCGCCGCCGCCATCCATCCCGGATCGACGAAAAAAGACACCGCCCCCACCGCCCCCGCCGGATACACCAGTTTCCGGCTCCGCTGCGTCAGCCCCGCAAGCGACACCCCCAAAGGAGCCACCACCAGCAGCGCATAGGGAACAATCAGATCGAGCAGTGTCATCCTTCGCCAACGATGTCCAGATAGCGAGCCACCGCGTCAATGCCACGATAGAAATTCGGCAGATACAGCTTTTCATTCGGCGCATGCAGGTTATCGTCCGGCAGCCCGAAGCCCATCATCACGCTCGGTATGCCCAAATGCGCATCGAACAACCCGGTGATCGGAATCGACCCCCCGCTCCGTACATATACAGTCGGCTTGCCGAACACCTCCGTCATCGCATCCGCGGCCGCGCGAATGAAGCGGTTGTCCGGATTGATCAGCGAAGGCGCCGCGCCATGCAACAGCTTGAACTCGGCGGTCACGCCACGCGGGCACGCCGCCGCCACAGCCTTCTGAATCTGCGCCACAGCCTCGTCCGGCCGCTGATCCGCCACCAGTCGCGCGCTCAATTTCACCACCGCCTGCGCCGGAATCACCGTCTTCGCGCCTTCTCCCGTGAAGCCTCCGCGAATCCCGTGCACTTCCAGTGTCGGCCGCGCCCACAAGCGCTCAAACAACGAATACTCCGGCTCTCCCGTCAACGCCGATGCGCCCATCTCTTCTTCGCGATACTTCGCCTCATCGAACGGCAACCGCGCCCACGCCTCCTTTTCCTGAGGAGCCGGAGCCTGTACCCGGTCGCAAAAACCAGGAATGAGAAGATGCCCATCCCGATCCTTCAGCGCCGTCAGAATCTCCGCCGCGGCCATCAGCGGATTCGGTGCGGCGCCGCCATACACGCCAGAGTGCAAATCCTGTTTCGCACCCTTCACAATCAGTTCCCCGTACACAATCCCGCGCAGCCCGATGCACAGCGTCGGCAATTCCGGCGCGAACATCTCGGTGTCGCAAATCACCGCGGCATCGGCCTGCAAACGCGGTGGCTTCGATGCCACGTAAGCAGTGATATGTTCCCCGCCTGCTTCCTCCTCGCCTTCGATGAGGAACTTCACGTTCACCGGCAGCGCGCCGCGCGTGGCCATCAGCGCTTCCACCGCCTTGATCAGAATCAGCGTCAACCCCTTATCGTCGGCCGCGCCGCGGGCATAGATATTGTCCCCGCGAATCTCCGGCTCAAACGGCGGCGAGATCCATTCGTTCAACGGATCGGGCGGCTGCACGTCGTAATGGCCATAGAACAGCAGCGTCGGCTTCCCCGGCGCATGCAGCCACTCGCCGTACACCAGCGGATTCCCTTCGCCTTCGATCAACTCCACGCCCGTCACCCCCGCCTGCCGCAACTGCACCGCCACAAACTCCGCCGCGCGCCGGATGTCGGGCTTGTGCTCGCTCAATGTGCTGATGCTCGGAATGCGGAGGAATTCCTTCATCTCCTCCACATACCGTTTCCGATTCTCCTGCGTATACGACATCAGAACCTCCACCGCAGACTCAGTTGCCCCGTGCGCGGACTCCCCGCTGCCGGGAAGATATGCGCTCCTGTAATCGTGCCGCCCTGCACCGCCGACACCGTCATGTTCGGCTGCCCCAGATTCACGTGGTTCGTCGCATTCTGGAACGTCGCCGCAATCTGGATGGTCCCGCCACGCTCCAGCGTGATGTTCTTCAACAATCCGAAATTGAACAGCGAATACCCCGGCCCGACAACGACATTACGCGCCGAATTGCCGAACGAGCCGGCCTGCGGTATGGCGAACGCCGTCCGGTCGTACCACTGGCTCATCGTCTCCGGATAATTGATGGGCCGGATCAGATCCGGCCGCCCGCCGAAATTGAACGTGTTCGACGGATCCGGTCCCGCAAACACCGCATTCAAAAAATTACCGGTCTGCAGGTTCACCAGCGCATTCACCTGCCATCCACCCCGCAGCATTCCCTTCCCTAACGGCAATTCATACAGCACCTGATTCATCCATTGATGGCGCGGCACCGCATACGCATTCGCCCGGTCGCGAGCCCGGTTATACGCATCCTCGATCGTCGTGTTCAAATCGGCGCTGCCGTTGTCGTCCACTTCGCTCAACTGCTTGGCCCACGTCCACGCCGAACTGAATTGCAGCCCCAGGGCAAAGCTCCGCGTCACCTGCGCCTGCAAGCCGCTATACACATTGTTCGCGCCATTCTCCGCGTAAATGAGGTTGTTGTACTGCGGCAGCGGCCGCCGCGCCGCGTTGCGCGATGCCTGCGGCTGATTCACATTGCGTTGATACGGCAACTGCGTCCCCTTCGATCCGATGTAGCTCAGCCGCACGCCCAGCGCTTTGCTCAATTCGCGCTCAATCGAGAAGTTGTACTCCATCACATAGCTGTTGCGCAGGTCCGGCGTGATCCCGTTCAGATTCAGCGTCCCCGGTGTCGTCGGAGCGGCAAACGGAGCGGCGAACGTAAACAACGGCACACCGTTCGTAATCGCGTTGTTGGAACTCCCCGTGAGCGAAAAGGGACCCGATGCCAGCGTCCCCGTCACGGCGCCGGAAAACGGCGCATAATAAATCCCCCATCCGCCGCGCAGCACCGTCTTCGCATCGTTGCCCATCTGATAAGAGAATCCGAAGCGCGGTGCGAAATTATTCTTGTCACTCCTCCGCAACGTGCGATTCAAGCCCACCTGTTCCGCCGTCACCACCGTCAGCGTGCGCGGCCAAAGCGGACTGAACGTCTCCAGTGCCTTCGCCGACGGAATGATGATATTCCCGTTCGCCGGATCGAACGAATAGAAATTGTCATCGCGAATCGTAATCGGCTGGTTGAATTCGTACCGCACCCCGTAGCTCAACGTCAGCCGCGGCGAAGCCTTGAAATCGTCCTGCGCATAGAACGCCAGGTTGTTCCAGCGGCTGTATTGCCCCAGGTACGGATCCATCCGCGTCACCGTCGTCGGCAAGCCCAGCAGAAAATCCGCCACCGCATTGTTGCTGAACCGGCTGCTGAAATTGAAATTGCCGAATACCGCGTTCGACACCGGCATATAACGGTTCACATACCAGCGCACGAATTCGAAACCGAACTTCGCCGTATGCTTCCCCCGCACCCAGGTCAGATTATCCGAAAACTGCGCGTGCCCGTCGTTCACGGGATTCAACAACAACTGCGCCACATTGCTCAACCCGGCGATAGTGATGTTCGGCACCCCGTTGATTCCCGGCCGCGGCGAAAGCCCCCGAATCCCAATCTGCTCCAGCAGCGGCTGCCCTTTCACGTTCGAATCCGACTTCGACGACAGCACCACATTCCCCGCGCGAAACTCGTTGAATAGCGTCGGTGTGATCGTCGCCGTATGCCCAACCGTGAAGAAATGCACGTTGCGCAGATTCGTCGATGTCCCCACCGACGACGGTGGCAGCGGACTCCGCGAACCCGGAATCTTATAGTCGTGATTCTTGTGCTGGTAGCGGAAAAATGCCGCCTGCCTGGCACCGAAATTCTGGTCGACGCGCATTTCCATGATGCGGTGATCCTCCGGCCCGTTGAACACATTGCGATAATTCCCCGCAGTCAGCGTGGGAGGCCCGAAATTCGGCAGCGGATAAAACAGCTCCATCGCCCGTTGCGCCTGTGTCGTGATCTGCGCCGCCGGAATCCGGTTATTGGCGTACGGCTGGTTGTTCAGCGGATTGCGTATCGCCGCCGCTCCCGTAAAATCACCCGCCCGCTGCGCCACCGTCGGCACATTGGCGTTGAACAGGTACGCCCGCGATCCCCGCGTCTGATCGTACGTCAGTTGGAAAAACGTCTTGTCCTTCCGCACCGGCCCGCCCATCGTCGCGCCGAAATTGTGGATATTCTGAAACGGCTTCGCCGCCTGAAACGCATTGCGCGCGTCAAACGCGCTGTTGCGCACATACCAGAACAATCCGCCATGAAATTGATTGGTCCCCGACTTCGTCACCGTCGTGATGTTCCCGATGCCGCTGAACTCCGCCCGGTTCGAATTCAGATTCGCCGTGAACTCCTCCACGGACTCAAACGACGGCTGCGACACCGGATCCGGCCCGCCGAAGTTCCCGAAATTCGTTTCGATGCCATCCACCTTCAGCCGCGTCCCGTTCTGCCCTCCTCCAGGCACCAGCCAGGCCGCTCCCGCACCCACCTGCACAACACCCGGAATCGTCAGCGGCATCATGCTGAAGATCAATCCCGAATCGCCCGCATTATTAAATACGCTGCGTAAATTCGTCGGCAACTCCAGAATCTGTTTGCTCGTCAACCCCGTCGCGATCGCCGGCGACTCCGTCTGCACAACGGTCGACACAGTGGCCGTGACGGTCACCTCCGTCGCCGACGCCTGCAATTCAAAACGCAGATCCTGGCGCACCGTGCGATACGCCGCCAACTCGAACACCGGTGTCTCCAGTTGCCGGAACCCCGCCGCCTGTGCCGCCAGTTGATACCGCCCCGGCGCAAGATTCGGAAACGTGAACACACCCGAATCGTTCGTAGTCACTTCGCGCTTGATTCCGGTATCGACCGAAGTCAACGCAATCCTGGCATTGGGCACCACCGCCTGTGCCGGATCCATGGCGATTCCCGTCACGGTTCCCAGCGGCGACTGGGCCATCATCAAACTCACAATCACAAAAAGAAGTAAGACGGAATGAAGCATGATGCTTCCATTCTGACACGTCACTCCCCAAGGCTTGCACCCGGAAAATAATGCCGTAAGATCCCCATAAAATCCGCTCCCGAAACGGCCATTCCCACCGCCCCACGCTGGCACATGCCGACGCCATGCCCTTCTCCTTTTCCCCGCAATACGGCGCCCTTGCCCTCCCGCCGCTCCACAACATAGTCGTTCGAGGGCAACCGGCCCCATCCCAACCGCCGCGTCAACTCCAGGCGCTCCGCCTCGGACCGCGACTCCGGCACTGCACCCTCCGGAAGTTCCGAAACCCAACGATACGGATCCCGCCCGCACACAGCACACTCCACCGCCTGAAACGGATACTCGCCCCCAGGCAACCGCACATCTTCAGCCCGCATCGTGCGCCCCCCGCAACTGCGGAAATACATCGCCGGCACAGGCTTGCCGCGAAACCGCAGCACCCTCCCGCGAGTTCGCAATGCCGCATCGCGCGACGCCTCCGTGCTCACCGTCAGAAACTGGCAGTGCGTGCTATCGCAGAAATCGGCGTCCCCGTGTCGCCTCGCCTGCGCCGCATAGAAAGAACGTGCCGCCACCGCCTGCGCCAATTGCGCTTCCACCGGCGCGGAGGGCATCTCCGCCGCCACCACCGCGGCCACTGCATTTTCCAAATCCAACCCAATCACCGCAACCAATTCCCCATCGCGAGCCGTGATCCGCACATCTCCCGGGTACGACCTGCTGATCTTCCCCGGCACCGAAAGCTCCACCGATCCCCCAAACGTGCGCAGCGCCTCGCCACATACGTTGCCCGCACACACCATTCGGCCCTTTGCCGAAACCGTCAATTGCGACCCCAGCGCCTGCCCACCCAATTGCATCGAAGCCGCCTTTACACCGAAAGCGCTCAGCCGAAACAGTGACAACACCTGCACCCGTACTTCCGCGCCGCTGCAACCAACGGCCAGAAGTACGGCCAGCAGTTTCACGCGCCCTTCGCCGCCGCCACCTCAGCCACCGCGCCGCCAACGGTCAACCGCGTCCCAACCTTGGCATGATCGGAGCGCACCACGGCAAACGCCACGCATCTCCCCAGTGCCGGAGAATACGCCGCCGACATCGTCTCCCCCGCGGCAGCTTCGTTCGCCATCACCGCCGTTCCCGGCGCGGGTGCTTCCTGCCCGTCCACATACAAGGGAACCAGCAACCGGTGCACCTGCCCGCGCGACCGCACGCGTTCCACAATCTCTTGCCCCAGGTAGCATCCTTTGCTGAAATGCACAGCCTCCAGCAATTGCGTTTCCTGCACCAGGTGTTTATCGCTGAAATCGGCCCCAAACAGCGGACGAAAACGTTCCAGCCTGACAATGTTTTGGTCCTCGGCCGATGCCGCCACCGCCCCCAGTTGCTCCAGCCGGTCAATCAGCGCCTGCTTCCCCGCACGCGGCACATAAATACGCAGCCCCGCGCCGGTCGTGCTGTATTCGCCGACAGTGTATCCTTCCACTTCCGCACGCAGATCTGCCGTCCGCGGGCCCTCCAGCCCAATGGCT
>CALFYN010000138.1 GCA_937952345.1 uncultured Acidobacteriota bacterium | reverse complement strand
CACGGTGCATGTCCACGGATACTATATGGGCACGGACAAGATCGATCACTTCTTTCAGCAGGGGTACGAGTATTTCAAAGTGGTAGGGAGGTATCAGGCGCGGGGCGCCGGCGACGCCGAGGCAGCCGCGGCGGCGGTGGCACGCGGTGTGAGACAGGAGCGAACATACTACGGCACGCTGACGACCGGGGTGTACTCGAACGGCGATCTGGCTGCCAACTACGCGGGCATGAAGTTCTACCTCAATCTGCGGCATGCGGTGCGCGTCGGCGATCGCCTGCAGCCACCGCTGTTCGTGCAATCGCCAGAGGGCTGGCGCCTCCGTCCCGGAATCGATCCGGACCGCCTGCTGGAGCCCTTCCTGTCCAATCATCTCGACGAATCGTTGAATCCAAGCCGTTACCGGTTCAGCCGTTCCTCAATCCGCTCGCGGGTTCGCGCCCGATGCCGGCCGTGGATGCAGTTCTACGCCGCCCGCCTCGATTTGGTGGCGCCCTCCGGACGGAGCTTCGCCAGCAACTGGTTTGGCGAGGAATATGGCCACTGGCTGCCGCAAAACGACGAGATCTCAATTGCCACCGAATGCGGCGAGGCCGCTCCATCCTACCGGATTAGCCAGGTGCAGGCGAGCCGCGGTAGTCGCAAAGGGCGCATCTGGAGCTCGCGGCGACGCAAGTGAGCGGCAGATGCGCCTCGTTGCTCATGCACGCTCAGAATTGATACTTCAGCGCCAATTGAATCACGCGCGGCGGCCCGGCGGAGGTGATGCGCCCGAACGCCGCGGCATTGCGGTTCGCATTCGGATTGCCGAGGTTTACGCGATTGAACAGGTTGAAGGCCTCGGCGCGGAATTGCAGCCGGTGCGTTTCCGTAATGGCGATGCTCTTGAACAAGCCGGTATCCACGTTCGCGTTCCCGGGTCCGCGCAGGATGTTGCGCCCCGAAGTACCGAACGTGCCCACGGCGTTGAAGGTGAACGCATCGATGTTGAAGTAGCGGTTGACCAGTTCGCCGCGCGGGCGATCCGTCGAAAGGAACGGATTGCCGATCAAATCCGCGCGGTCGGCGTTCACGCCGGAAAACGAATTGTCGCGCCCGGAAGAAACCGTAAACGGCGTGCCGCTTTCAAAGGTGAGGATGCCGTTGACATCCCATCCGCCCAAGAGGTGCCGCGCGAACGCGTTCGCCGCCTTCATCCGCGGCAGTTCGTAGATGAACGAACCCACGAAGCGGTGCGGCACGTCCAGGTTCGACAATCCGCGCTGGTTGCGGAAATTAAACGGATCGGTGGCAATGCCGCCGTCACCCGAGGAATCGTCAATCAGCTTCGACCACGTGTAGGACGCCAGCAGCGAGAAGCCCCGCGTGAAGCGCCGGTTGAGGCTGAGTTGCATGGAATGATAAATGGAATTGCCGGTGCTCTGCTGGCTGTTGACGTTCGCGAACGCGGGCGCATAGATGCGGCGGGCGTTGGTATTGCCGGCGGTTGCACCCACGCGGTAGATGGCCGGGTTGCGCTCCAACTGGTTGAACAAATGGTTGCCCTTACTGCCCACATATGCCGCGGTGCCCAGCCACGACCCGGCGAATTCCCGCTGGATATTGAAATTCCACTGCTGCATATAGCCGTTGCGGAAGTCGGGATCATAGGGCTGGATGGTCATCGCCGTGGGATAGCGGAACGCGCGCCGCTCTTCGGGCGTCGCCGGCGTTTTGAACGGCCACGGATTCCCCGTATTGGCATACGGATTTTCGAGACTCGGCGGAACGTTGATGGTCAACCGCAGCGAGAACGGCGGTGCGTTTGAAGGCTGATTGTTGGCCTGCTGCCGGATCTGCGAATAGAAAATGCCGTAGCCGCCGCGGAGGCTGACTTTGCCGTTGCCTGTGGGATCGAAGGCAAAACCGAAGCGCGGTGAAATACGGTTATAAGCCGAATCGAACGCCGCTTCCGGCACGCCGCTGTCGCCGGGGAACACAAGCCCCACCGGCGCCGTCGGATTGATGGTGCTCTGCTGCCCCGGGCGGAACTGCGCGAAGCGGTTGCCTACGTCCGTAAAGGCTAGGAACGGATCGTAGCGCATGCCCAGATTCAGCGTGAGGCGCGAGGTGGCTTTCCAGTCATCCTGGAAGAAGAAGCCCCATTCCTTCTGCCGCGGTTCATTCACCAGTTCGGCGATTTGCGTCGAGGTGAACGGGCGGCCCAGCACCAGGTCTGAGCCGGCATCGCCGCTGATCTGCCCGTTGAAGACCAGAGCCGGATCGCCCTGGAAAAATTCCTGCAAGTCGAGTTGGGCAATGCGAATGCTGCCGCCGAATTTCAGGAAATGCGCCCCTTTCGTCCAGCTCAGCCGGTTGGAAATCTCGTAATTGCGGCGGAAGTGCTGCAGCGGGAAGCGCGTGAAGGCGTTGAAGCGCCCCTGCACGTTGGAACTGATGGCCGCGGGCACGCCCTCTTCGGTGAATGTGCGGGTGAACCGTGCGCCGAAATCGTTCCACGTCTTGTTGCCCGGCACCACCGAAAGCTGCCGCCGGTCAATGTCGTTGAACGTGAATACGAAGCTGTTCAACAGCGTGGGGCTGACGATGTGCGTGTCGGTGAACGTGTAGTTGTAATTGGTGTACTCAATATCGGCGAACAGGTTCGGCAGATTCCCGGGGAGTTCGCGGAACGTATTGAGGTTGATCAGCATGCGCCCGCTCAACCGGTTCGCCGAACTGATCTGATGGTCACCCTTGGCCACCAGCACCGTATTGTCGGTCTTTTCCTGGCTGGCGAAGCTGTACAAACCGTCCGGACGGTTGGGCAGCGGCACGAATGCTTCGAGGAACTGCTGTGCCGGAGCCGACAGCCGGCTCGCCGGAATGATGCGTCCCGGGAACGGTTGGTTGCCCGCCGCCGGATCCGTAATCGCTCGCGTCAGCGCTGTGAAATCGCCCCGCCGCTCGGCGGCCGAGAGCACGTTCGCCGTCGGTGTCCCGGGCGCGGACCGGTCCGTCGTCCCCTGATACGAGAAGAAGAAGAATGTCTTGTCGCGCCGCACCGGACCGCCCACCGTGCCGCCGAACTGATTGCGCTTGAACGGCGGCACGCTGTTGGCAAAGAAATTCCGCGCGTTCAATTTTTCATTACGCAGAAATTCGAACAGGCTGCCGTGAAACTGATTGGTGCCCGAGCGGGTCACGGCGTTCATCAGCGCGCCCGCGTTGCGGCCGAACTCGGCGGAATAGGAATTGGTTTGGATGGAAAATTCCTCCAGCGCGTCGGGCGGAGGAAACACGCTCGGCGAGTTGAAATAGGGATCGTGATTGTCGCCGCCATCCAGCACGTAGTTGTTGCCGTTCTGGCGGCCGCCATTGATGGAGATGGTGGAGTTCTGCCCCTGCCCCGCCCCGGCCACGGCGCCCGCGCCCGGCACCAGCAATTGCAGTTGCAACGGGTTGCGCCCGTTCAGCGGCAATTCCACAATACGCTTGGAATCCACCACTTCTTTTAACGTGCCGGTGCGCGTGTCCACCTGTACGGCCTGCGCTTCCACCGTCACGCTCTCCGCCACATCGCCCACCTGCAGCGTAATCGGCACCATGCGGTTTTCGTCCACCTGCACGGCAATGCCGGTCTGCACGAACTTCTTGAATCCCGGTTTTTCGGCCGTCACGGTGTAACCGCCAATGACCAGTTGCGAGGCAATGTAATCGCCCCGATCATTGGATACGGCTTGCCGTACCGTGCCCGTTTCCACATGCGTGATGGCAACCGTGGCTCCGGGCACCAGCGCGCCCGTGCCGTCTTTGACGGTGCCGTAAATCGTCACAGAACCCTGCCCGAAGGCAAAAGCGGACAAGCCTAGAAAAAGACCTAAACATCGCATCATAAAGTTACTCCCACTACTTGCGGAGTATATCGAATCCCGGCGTGGGCCCGCTAAGTACGAGGTTGCCCAAGGCCAGCGTGGTCTTGTATGCTTGTGGGAACTGTAACTCAATTGAAACAAAATTGACATGCACCAGAAATACACCGTCGCACTCATTGCCTTCCTCGGCGCCACCGGATGCACCAAGGTGACCCCGGTCGAGGCCTCACGCCCCGTCGCCCAGGAGACCGTGGCGGTCATCAAGCCTGTCCGGGAAAGCCTGCAACAGCAAATCGTTCTGACGGGGGAGTTCAAGCCTTACCAGACGGTGGATCTGCACGCGAAGGTACCTGGATACCTGCGCAAGATCACGGTCGATGTCGGAGACCGCGTCCGGGCCGGGCAGTTGATCGGGTCGCTGGAAGTCCCCGAAATGACAGCCGACGTTTCCCACGCCGCCGCCGAACTGAGCCGCCAG
>CALFYN010000137.1 GCA_937952345.1 uncultured Acidobacteriota bacterium | reverse complement strand
AACAGCGGCAGCGCGATCTTCCGAATCCGCACCAGGTAGTCGATCGGATTGTCCTGCCGCTCCTGCCCCGGCTTCGATATATACCCCGCCATGCGGATCTTGCCAATACAATTCACGAAGCATTGCGGCTGTATGCCCTGCTCCATTTTCGGATAGCAGGCAATGCATTTCTCCGAAGTCCCGGTCATCGGATTGAAGAATACCTTCTTATAGGGGCACCCTTTCACGCATTCCTGATACCCCCGGCATCGCCCCTGGTCCACCAGCACAATCCCATCCTCGGGCCGCTTGTAAATCGACCCACGCGGGCACGATGCCAGACACGCCGGATACGTGCAGTGGTTGCAGATCCGCGCCAGGTAGAAAAACCAGTTCATGTGCGGCAGCGCCATCATCCCCGCGCCCTTGTCCACCTGCCCCGTGCAATCGTCCTCCCCTACGTTCGGATACGCGTAATCCTGCTCTTCCGGCCGCCACCCCAGCACGCGTTCCCCCGCCGGAGCCGACTCGAACACCGTCTGCCCGTCGTAGCGCTCATTGCTCCACGCGCCGCCGTTCAACATCTCCAGCAGTTTCAAATCCCACGCCAGCGGATAGAACCCATAGGGCTTCGATTCCACGTTGTTCCACAACATGTACTCCTGCCCGCGCCCCGACGTCCACGTCGTCTTGCACGCCAGCGTGCACGTCTGGCAGGCGATGCATTTGTTCGTATCGAAGACAGCGGCAAACTGCTTTTGCGGCCGGCTTTCCGGATACCAATACGACATTTCCCGGCCCAATTGCCAATTATAAACGCGTGCCATTATGCGTTCTCCTTCTTGCCGCCGTAGAAATTGCCGGCGAGATATTTCTTCATCGGATCCGATTCATTCTTCGGCCGGATACCCAACGCCACCGGACGCCACACGCCCTTCTGGTCGATGCCGCCCGGCTCCGCCTTGGTGATCTTCACAATCGCCTCCCGCGGCGCGCCCGTCGGACAGTGCACATCCGGCAAAAATCCCTTCCCGATGGACTGCCCGAACAGCCCCTTCCGCACCAGCGAATCCGTCATCCACGTCGGCTTCAACCATCCGCGAGTCGCCGACTGATGTGACCCCGAACGGAACATCGCCTGGTATCCGCTGCGAGGATTTTTCGCCAGTCCATCGGCCCGCGCCTTGCTCCCTTCCACCGACCCCGGCGTCGCGCCATACATGTTGAACCACATGCGCGTCACCCCCTTCGGCGTTCCCGGATAATACCGAGCCCGGCACAGCAACCGCGCAAACTCGTAATCCTTCTTGTTCTTCTGCCACCCGCGAAACGGCCGGTCGCTCGGGTCCGAATCGATCCACACGTAATCCCCATCCTGCACCCCCAGCGCCTTCGCATCGTCCGGATTGATATCCACATATCCCTCCGTGACAAACGGACTCCGCTTGTCATGGCGGTACAAATCCCCAAACGGCCCGAACAGAATCGCGATCATGTCCGTGTCAATCGGCATCGTGTGCGCGCCGTGCCGGTACTTCGGCGTATGGAACACGAACGTGTATCCGTCCTTCGCCAGCGGATGCGCCGTCTTCTTGCACTCGTCCCAAGACAGCACCACGTTGCGCCCGCACCGCGTCTCGCACGAAAGATCGCTCCGTTCCACGCCGTATTTCTCCGGCCCGTCCGGCCGCAACGCTTCGTGCTTCGGCGCGATGATCACATTCGGTTCATAGAAAGTCGAATCCACCGGCTCCCGATGCACCGGCAGGTTCTCACCCGCCTCGATGAACTCGTCTTCCTCGCGATAGAACTCCAGCCGACCCGTCTTCGTGTACCACGGAACATGGTCCACCACCTGCTCGTAACCCACGCACTTCGGCGAAGTGCGGCTCTGCAGAATCGCCGGAATACCTTCCTTCGCCTTCGCCTCCAAATCCGCGATCTGGAACCCCTTTGTATTCGAAGAAGCATTCAGAATGCGCTGCAGGTACACATCCGTGCGCCCTTCCCGCACGAACTTCCAGCAATCGTCGAAGCGCTTGTCCCCCGTAATCTGCGCCATCTTCGCGCCCACCAGCGCCAGCACTTCGATATCGCCGATCGTATTAAAAATCCTCTTCATCGGCGTCCGCGGAAACACCGTCAGGAACGGATTCGTCACCGATGCCGTCATGTCCGGATGCTTCAACTCCGCCCACGAATCCACGCCAAACACAATGTCCGCCCATTCGCACGACGTGGACCACCACCACTCGTTCACCGCGATCATCTCGATTCGCGGCAGCATGTTCACCACCGTGTTGTAATGCCACTTCACATTGCCCAGAATCGAATTCGCATTGGCGAACCACAGCGATTTCGTCGGGCACGGCATGTGGCTCTTGCCCGTCAGCAGTTTCTTCCCCACCCGCAACGGATGATCCTCGTGGTTGTAATAGTGCGCCGATTCCGGCCGCCAGTACTGCCGCGCCCGTGCTGGCTTCGAAGCGTCCAATTCCAGATCGAACGGATTCTCATTGATGTACTGTGGAGCCCCGTTAAACAAGGCCACGCGGTAATTGCCCGCATACGATCCCACGTTGCCGCCCATCTTGCCGATATTCCCCGTCAGCGCGGCGAGCAGAAAGATATCCCGGTCCTTGTTGTCATTGTTGAAAAACTGATTCGGTCCCATCCCGATCGCAAACAGCGTCGTCCCCGGATTCTTCGCCACCGCGCGCGCCAGCGATTCCACCGCCCCCGCCGGAGCCCACGTCAACTCCTCGGTAACCTGCGGCGTAAAGTGCGCCGCATATTCGTTCACCAGGTCGAAAATAGGCCGGCACCGCACCTTCTTCCCATCGGCCAGCGTCACTTCCACCGATCCTTCCAGCAGCGGGTCTTCGATGTTCGAATTCTTCCCCACCATGTCTCGCGTGATCGCCTTCGGCTGATTCGTCTTCCGGTCCCACCACACGCCATCGCCCCAATCGGCGCGCAGCGCCTCGGGAACAATCTGTTTATCGTGCAGTCCCGGCGGAGGCTCCTTCTCGTTCGCGTGCAACGTGCGCGTCAGCTTCCATTCCGCCAACTGGCCCCCAAACACATCCTTCGCCCGCAGGTTCTTCAGCGTATCCATCCGCACCAGCAGCGGCATGTCCGTCCAATCCCGCACGTACGCCGCATCGTACAGCTTCTCTTTCATGATCACGTGCGACAAGCCCAGCGCCAGCGCCGGCGTCGTCCCCGGCCGCACCACAATCACTTCATCGCCCTTCGTGGCCGTCGCCGAATACTCGCAGGCAATGACGACGATCTTCACCCCTTTCAACCGCGCCTCGGTCAGCCAGTGCGAATCGGGCATCTTCGTCGTGATCCAATTCATGCCCCACACCACCACGGTCTTTGCGTGCTCCACCGCCGAAAGATCGAACTCCACCGTCTGTTGCCCCGTCACCATCGGATGCCCGGGAGGCAGATCCGTATGCCACGAGTAATTGTCGAATCCCTTGCCGCCAACGGCCTGATCCGGCCCCACCTTGCGAATCTGCGCGTCCAACAACGCCATCGAATTCGCCATCCGGTACATGCCGAATACACGCGTCATGCCCAACAACGGCATGCCGCCGCGAAACTTCAGCACCTGTGTCCCAATCCCGCCCGTCGCTTCGATCACCGCCTCGTCGTAATGCTGCTCGCGCAACCGGCGCTTCCCTTCCTCGCCGTTGTACGTCTCCGCGATATTCTTCAGCGCCTTTGCCACGAACTCCGCCGCCTGATCATGCGACAGCCGGACCCACTCATCGCGCGCCCGCTGGAAATACTTCTCCGGAGGCTTCCCGTCGCCGCCGCGCGGAAACCCCTCCTCCACCCACTTCTTGAACCCCGCGCGCACCATGCACCCGTTGATCCGCCGGTCGCCATAGAAGCGCCGCGTCAGAGCCAGCCCCTTCTGGCAAATCCGCGGATCCCACCGGCTCGTCGAGCGATTGTTCGAAAGATCGAACGCCTCCCCATAGCGCATCGTCGGACCCAACCGCACAATCACGCCCTGCCGCACGTAGGCGTTCAGGATGCAGTTGTGCGTATCGTTCGGCGCGCACGTGAACGCATACTTCGAGTCGTACTTCCACAAATCGCGATACGTGCTCTCCCAACCCCGGTCCGGATAAGTGGCCAGCGGATTCGACACCGCCTCCAATCCCCACGCGTCCGTCGTCGATGCGGCGAACGCCGTGAGTCCCGCGGCTTTGATCGCGTTCAAGAAGTCACGCCGCGAACTTTTCTCGTTACTCATTTCTTTCCCTCCCATGTCCGGAGAAACGCCACGATCGACTCGATCTCGGCGGATGCATACGTACGATGAACTGGCGATGCCTCGGTGAATCCCGGCATCGGCGTGCCGCGCCGTCCCTGCGATATCGTCTCCACCAGATAGCGGTCGGTCGCCGACCCCAGCAGAACCGCGTTGCGCAACGCCGGCCCGTCGCCGCCTTCGCCTTTCGCCCCATGGCAACCCGAACAGGAAGACGCATACAACCGCCTGCCCAATTCCACATCTGCACTCACCCACCGCGGCCGCTCATCGGACTTCGACTGTGTCCCGCTCAGCGCCCGCAGATGCGCAATCACGGCATCGATTTCCGCCGGCCGCAATCCGCTCGGCGAATCCCACGCCGGCATGCGCCGTCCCGGCCGTCCCTTCTGGATCGTCGTCCGCAGAAACTCGTCCGAAACATGATTCAGAAAGTCCGCATTCGCCACCGCCGGAAACGCAGCCATCCCCGCCGCGCGACGCCCCTTTCCTTCCTTCCCATGACACCCGGAACAAAATGCCGTGAAAATGGTTTCCCCGTCCGCCGCGAATTCCCGCTCCCCAAACCGTACCGCCCTCACGCGATCCTTCGGCAGATAGCTGCCCGGCACATCGCGCCGCCGCAACGACAACACGTACAGCGTCAATCGCTGCACATCCTTCTCATCCACGGCCACCGGCGGCATCTTCGATTCCGCCACCACGCCGCTCGGCGATCGGAAATGCTCCGCCAGCCAGTTGGCCAGAGTGTGCTCATCCTGCACCGCCGCGAAGTTCAGTTGCCCCGGATCCTTCTCGCCGCCACGCGTCAGATCCGGCCCTTCCTCGCCGCCTGTACCGCTCACCTTGTGGCAGCCCAGGCAACCGCTCGTATGGAACACCGCCTTGGCCTCCACCAGTGGCGGCGCGGCGACACGCGTCGCCAGATACCCCGCCACCAACTCCTGATCCGCCGCCGATACCGCAGCGAACGCAGTACGCCACGCCCCATCCTTCGCCTCCTGCTGCTTGCGCATGTGCTTCGCGTGCCAATCCTTGTCGTAACCCGTGAGCGCCACCCGCGAAAGATCGGGCCCTTCCATGCCTCCACCGCCCGGGCGAATCGTTCCCCCGCGCTTGTCCACACGGTGGCACGCCAGGCAATCCAGCCGTTCAAACGCAGCCGCCTGCTGCCGGTACAGCGCTGCATTCGGCACTCCCAATGCCGAGTGGCACGAGCCGCACCCTGCATAGCTCGCTTCCACCGGCAGCATCGGCTGCGGCCAGAAATGCACATCGCCATGCGCATCGTCTTTTTCCGTCGCCAGTCCCTGTCCGCCATGGCAGATCGTGCATCCATACTCCGCCGGATCGTGCACCACGGCTTTGTGCGGCGTCAGCGTCTTCCCGCCCGTCACGCTCTGCTCGCCAGGACCCATCGCCACGTGGCACGACACACAACGATCCTGCACACGCAATGAAGGATTCACCACTTGCCGCAACTGCACCGCGATCGGCCCTTCATCCGAACGGCCTTCCGATTGAATCCGCCGCCAGTCGCGGCGGAAGTTTTCCTGAACAGCGGCGGCGATCAACAACACCAGCACGCCGGCGCTGGAGATCAACAGAAGTTGTTTGTTCTTTCGCATGGCGTTTTAGTGTTTCGGCCAATCACTCGGTGACCAGTAAAAAACCCAATTCGGTCCGCGGAAATACGTCCCGATGACCGTCAGCACAAGAAATCCGCACAGGAAGCACGTAAACAGACCCATCGCCCCCGCCCGCGCCGATTCATATCTCCGCACCAGCCACACCGAGTACGCCCCGTACACCGCCGTGATCAGTGTCCCCGGATTCAGCGCCGTAATGAAAAGCTGCGGAATATTCGGAAACCACTCCCGCAGCCACCCGAAGTGAATGACAAAGGACTCAATCGCCAGCGGAGCCAGAAACCCGATCAGCAGAGCCTGCCGAACCAGTCCCCATCCGCCCGGCCCGCCAAACCATTCCCCCGTGCCCTTCTCTTCCCGATCCAGATACGGAATCAGCCCCAGCCCGATCAGCACAATCGACGGAATGCCAATCCCGCCCATGAACGCCGAAAACGCCACCAATTCCTGCAAGCCCAGGAAATACCACGGCGCTTTCGCCGGATTCTCCGGCACCGCCGGATTCGCCAGTTCCTTCAACGGTGCATCGGACACCAACCCCAGCAGCACACACACCAGCGTCGTCAGCATCAACACACCCAACTCCGCATAGAACAGATGCGGCATCGAAGGCACTGTATTCTCCGGCCCGCGCCCTACGTTCGACGTGCGCCCTTTTACAATCGCCGCCAGTTGATAGGTGCGGTTCGGCGTATCGCTGAACACCGGATACACCGCCTCGCTGGGCGCGCCCACGCGCTGCTCCACATCCGCGGGCTTCACCAGCCCCCCATCCTTGCGAATGCGCCAGAAATGCACCGCCACCAGCGCCGCCAGCACCAGCGGCAGTATCATCACATGCAGCAGATAAAACCGGATCAGCGCTTCCGGACCCACCGTGTCCGAACCCAACAGCAGCAGCCGCTGGAACCCGCCCGGATCAAAGTATTCCGTAATGCCAATCGCATCCGTAATCTCCCGCGGCGATTGCGCAATGTTCGCCCCAATCGTGATCGCCCAGTACGCCAGTTGATCCCACGGCAGCAAATACCCCGTGAACGATAGCCCCAGCGTCACCACCAGCAGCCCCATCCCGATCAGCCAGTTGAACTCCCGAGGCTTGCGATACGCCCCTGTATAGAACGCTCGCGCCATATGCAGAATCACCGTCACCACCATCACGTTCGCCGCCCATCGATGAATATTGCGTATAAAGCGCCCCGTAGGCACCACGAAATGGATGTCTTTGATGGAATCGTAAGCGACTTCCGTGAATGGCTTGTAATAGAACATCAGCAGGATGCCGGTCACCAGCGTGATCAGAAACGCCGCCAGGCTCGCGATCCCTAGCCCCATCGTTGTCAGCCAGCGCAGGCTCCAGCGGTGCGTCCGCACCGAATGCAGATGCAGAAACACATTCCCAAACACAAACGTCGACCGTGTGCGGTCCGTCTCCGGTTTCCCGCTGCGAAACGCCGTCTCCACGATGCGCCCCGGCGCGGCGCGCAGGTTCGCCACGAATTGTTCCATGGCGGTCATGCGTTCACCTTCGTCCCTTGCGGCACCGTCGCCCCTTCATCCACCACGAACTGCCCGTCTTTCCCGCTGATCTTCAGCCACGGCAACGGACGTGGCGCAGGACCCCGCGCTACTGAGCCGTCATGCGTGAAACGCGATCCATGGCACGGGCATTCGAACCCTTCCGTATTCGCCTTCACCACACACCCCAAATGGGTGCAGATCGTCGAAACTGCGTACACACCCTCCGCATCGCGAAAGAGCGCCACGGCCCGCCCCGCCGGCACGAAAGCTTCTCCCATGGGAAGCGTCTCCGGCAGCGTCACACGAAACTTCTTCGACGGCGACGCCAGCACCGCCGCCTTCGGCAGCCGCATCATCCCAACCACCGCGAAGAGCATCGCCGATGCCGAGGCCCACAGTGACGCGAGCCCCAGCAGATCGCGCCGCGGCACGGGTTCGGGATCAAGTCGGGACCGTTGCGGTCCGGATTGCAGCGTCATGCGCACCTCCAGGAAGTCAATCGGGTGGTCCGTTCCATCGTGATGGCATCGGCGGGACACCGCATCGCGCACAGCGCACAGCGAATGCACCGTTGTTCGTCCTTCAAAATGGCGGAGTTTTCATATAAATCCGCGCCGGCGCCCAGCAATTCGCGAATAGCCGCATCCAGATCCGAGGCCGGCAATATCTGCGCCAGCGGCGCCAGCTTCAAACATTGCGTGGGACACACATCCACGCATCCTCCACACAACACGCACCGCGCACCATCGAACACCGGCGTCACGCCACAGTCCAAACATCGCGACGCCTCGCGCATCGCCTGCTCCGCGCTGTATCCGATCTCCACCAGATTCTCCGGATGATGCAGCCGCTCTTCCGGTTCCAGCACCGGCACCGCCTGCCGCCGTATGGATTCGTATCCGCGCTCCCGCCGGTATTGCTCCAGCACGCGATGCGAAGTCACCGCGTCCTCGTGCAACGTGCGCCCCGTCAAATACGCATAGATCGACCGCGCCGCCTTCTTGCCCGACGCCACGGCATCAATCAACAACCGAGTCCCATGCGCCAGATCCCCAGCCACAAATACACCCGCACCCGTTGTCGAAAGCGACGCATCGATCTTCGGCCACCCCGGCCGCATCTGTTCCACATCACCGCCGCCATCGTCGAGAAAACGCAGCAGCGGCGATTGCCCCACCGCCAGCAGCACCGTGTCGCACTGCACCGCCACTTGATCCCCATCGTCATACACCGGAGCAAAACGCCGGTTCTCGTCATACACACGCAGACACCGCCGGAACACCACCGCTTCAGGGCGCCCCGCCGCGTTCCGGCGAATCTCCACAGGACCCCATCCATTCAACCGCGTGATACCCTCTTCATCGCCTTCCATGATTTCCACCGTGTCCGCCGGCATCTCTTCCAAACTCTCCAGCGAAACAAGATGGACCCTAGTTGTTCCCGCCAGCCGCGCCGCCGTGCGCGCCGTATCGTACGCAATCTGCCGCAACACCGTGCGCGCCACGTCGTAGGCAACGTTCCCGCCCCCGATCACCACCACCTCATGCCCGATATCCACCGCCTCGTGTAACGACACCGCGCGCAGCAGATCCACGCCGCCGAACACCCCAGGCCCCTGCTCTCCCGGCAATCCCAACCCCCGAGACGACTTCGCTCCCACCGCGATCAGCACCGCCGCAAACTCGCGCCGCAGTTCTGCAAACGAAACATCCTTGCCCACCGTCACCCCGCAACGAATCTCCACGCCAAGCGCCTGAATGACGGCCACTTCCCGCGCAATCACTTCGCGCGGCAGACGGTACGCCGGCACACCCACCGCAAGCATCCCCGCCGCCACCGGCTCCGTCTCAAAGACAACCGGCCGGCACCCCAGCAGCGCCAGATCATGCGCCGCCGACAGCCCCGCCGGACCAGCTCCGACAATCGCCACACGCTCTCCATTCGCCTTCGGCAATTTCGGATCAAGCCCAGCCCGCAGCAGCGTCGCCATCTCCTCGGCATACGCACTCACCGCCGGAATGTACCCGCGTAGCTTCGCCAGCACTTCGTCCGTCGGCCGCGTATCCGGCCCCGCGAACTCGCACGCGAAGCGCTTCAGCGCCCGTATCGCCACCGGCTTGTCATTGGCCACGAAGTGCCCATCGTCATCCACCCTCGGCACCTGCCCGCGCCGGCACGCCGCTTCACACGGAGCCCCGCAAATCCGCCCGCACATCGACGCAAACGGATTCGGACCCCGCGCAATCAAATAGGCTTCCTCGAACCGTCCTTCCGCTATCGCCCGCACATAGCCCCGCGCGTCGGTGTGCACCGGGCACGCTACCTGACACGAAATCAGTGAGGAATGATACCCCTCCCCCGGAACCTCCACGCGAAGATGTGCCGCGGCTGTCGGCGTCACGCCCGTAGCCCTCCAATCTGGATCGGCACTCCAGGCCGGTCATCATTCCGTCCATTCGCGAAGATGATGCACGGCAACCCGTTCGGCCGTGCTCCCTTCTTCGGCGGAGTCATCACCCGGGCAATCGACCACTTCCCCAACACACCCGTGATTGCCTGCTGCAACTCCTCTGCCGCGTGATGAAACCCGCAGGTCGTTTCCGGATCGCGCCCAGGCCGGCAGTATGCCCCCACCACCGCTCCTTGGCAGGCTTCCACCACAGACAACAGCGTGATCTGCGTCGCCGGCCGGCTCAATCGCACGCCGCCATTCACCCCCTTCTCCGCCCGCAGGATGCCCGCTTTCACCAATAGCCCGGCCACCTTCGCCATGTACGTCGGGGATTCCCCCAATTGCTCGGCGATCCGGCGGTGCGACTCGATCGAGAATGGCTCCCGCGTCGCCAGGTAGATCAGTGCCCGGATGGCCGATAGTGCAGTCTTTGTAAACATGCTAAATAGGATAACTGATATCCGTGTTCACCGTGTTCTGCACGCCGCTGGCCATTCCTCAACACCCCTCAACTACCCCCTTACTCCACCCCCATTGCGCCACTTCCCCCAAAACCGCTGGTGCAATCCACCCACTTCACCCACTCCGAAAAATTTGCACTTTCCGCAAACCCCATGACAACTTCTCCCTCCCGAACACGCTTGTCCGGGTAGAGAGTAAGCTCCATGACCCCAATCTCAACACCGGAGGAACCAAACATGAACATGCTCATCACCGCCGCCCTGCTCCCGGGAGCCCTGCTCGCCGCCACTCCCAATGCGTCCGGCACCCTGCAACTGCAGAACGAAACCATCGCCCTCAAATACGCCCAGGCCGTCCAATTCCCCGATTGGTTCGACAAATCGAAATTCGGCACCCGCCTCATCGTCTCCGATGCCCCCGTACCCCCTGCCGCCATGTCGGATCGTTTCGCCATGATGGACTTGGTCAATGACGGACGCATCCACGGCATTAAATTCGAAATCGGAGCGGACGGAACAAGTTTCAACGTGTTCATCCAATCCAATAAGCTCGAAGGCAGCGCCAGCATGTCCTCCAACTTCGATGTCCGCACTCTCAAGGTCTTCACCCCCGTTCGCATCGAAGGCGCTCTCAGCCAGCCTCCCAAGAAGATGTTCGATATGACTTACAGCTACAATGTGCGCTTCGCCACGGACATCGCACCCCACGTCGTCCCCGCCGCACCCACGGCCGCCGACACCGCAGCCGCGGCCAAAGCCCCATCCGCGCAAGCCTACCTCGCCTTTACCGCCGCCCTCCGCGCCGGCAACAAAGCGAAACTCCTCGAACTCGCCTCACCCAAAGTCCGCGAGATGATGAACACCCCCGACTTCGCCGAAAAGCTCTCCTTCATCCAGTCCATGATGCCCGCCAACATCCGGGTCCTCAAAGCCGAGGAAACCGGCGACAACGCCAAACTCACCGTCACCGGCTCCGAAGGCGGAAAGACGAAGCACGGCACCGTAACCATGCTCCGCACCAACGGCAAATGGGGACTCGTGAAGGAGTCCTGGAAATCCACCATGTAACTACTGCGAGAGCGGCATCGGCTTTCCGCCTCCGCGGCTCCAATCCCACCAGGGCTCGCCCTGCGCCTGGTATTTCCCCAACTTGTCCCAGCGCTCGTGAGCCCGCCCATTCAAATCGAACGCCACGTGCCCCGACGAAATCGTCATCTCGTTGATCAGCCGCAGCGTCCCATCCATCCGCGCCCCGAACGAATCCACAAATCCGTACGACCCCTTCTCGATCTTCAGCACCGCGATATCCGCAATCGCCCCCACCGACAAATGCCCAATCATCTCGCGGTGAATAATCCGCGCCGGATTCCAACTCGAGCGCATCACCACATCCTCAATCGTCATCCCCATGTTGAGAAACTTCGACATCACATTCAATTGATCCTTCATCCCGCTGTTGATGCTCCCGCTGTGAATGTCCGTCGAGATCGAATCCGGCGGAAAGCCCTGCCGCACCGCCGGCACCGCCTGCCGGAACTCGAACGCCGCCCCGCCGTGCCCGACATCGAAAATAATCCCCCGCTTCCGAGCCTCAAACAAATAAGGCAGCAGCTTGCCTTTGTCATCAAAGTACGGCACCGGCACATAGTAAGCATGCGTGTAGATATCGCCCGGCCGCAGTTTCTTCAGCACCAGTTCCTGAAACGGCCGCTCCGGCCGGAACTCGCCGAAGTCGATCATCACCGGAATCTTCGCAATCGTCCCCGCCTCCACGCCGCGCTCCACCGGAGTCCAATCCGGCCCCCGGTAATGCGCCACCTTGATGCCGACAATCGTGTCCCGGTTCGCCAGCGCCAGCGCTCCCGCCGCCTTCGCATCCATGTCCGGCACGTTCTGCTCCTGCGCATCGCCCGGCATGCCCACTCCGCCGATGTTCAGAAACACCAGCACCCGCGTCCGCGACCGCTCAATCACCGTCTTCTTAAACACCGCGAAATTATGCCGTCCCGACGAACCCGCATCCACCACCGTCGTCACGCCCGTCCGCAACGCGAAATCGTCCGGATGAATGCTCGCATGGCCTCCCGACAACTTCCCTCCATCCGTGCCCGCGAACACATGCGCGTGCAGATCGATCAGCCCCGGCGTCACATAACACCCGGTAACATCAATCACCTTCCGCGCCTGCGAAGCCGGAATATCGGCTGCCACCGCGGCAACGCGCCCGGCCTTGATCGCCACATCGCGCCGCGCATTGATCTTGTTCTTGGCATCCAACAGATGCCCGCCCTTGAGCAGAATATCGTAAGGCTGTTGCGCGAATAACGCGCCCGCCATGAGAAGCAGAGTAAGAGTCACAGCGTACATCATATCCCCGGATCTCATATACTGTGTGGACATGACTCCTACTCGTCGACGCCTCCTCCAAGCCGGCGCGCTGGCCCCTGCCGCCGCCGCTGCCGCCACCTCGAAGAGTTCCAACATCACCGCCGGTACGGCATCGCCTCTCTACGCAAGCCTCGGCGTGAAGCCCGTCATCAATGGCGTGGGAGTCGTCACCGTTCTCGGCGGCTCCATCATGCCGCCCGAAGTCGTCCAGGCCATGGAAGAGGCCTCGCGCTTTTTCATCCCTCTTCCGGAACTCGAAAAGAAAGTCGGAGCGCGCATCGCCGAACTCCTCAAAGCCCCCGCCGCCATGGTGACCTGCGGCGCCGCTTCGGCCATAGCCGTCGGCACCGCCGCCTGCCTCTCCCAAGGCGATCCGAAAAAGCTCCGCCAACTCCCCGGCCGCGACGGCATCCGCTACGAAGTCATCCAGCAGAAGACGCACCGCTCCGGCTACGAGCATCAAATGGAACTCTGCGGTGCGAAAATCGTCACCGTCGAAACCCGCCAGGAACTCGAAGCCGCCATCAACGATCGCACCGGCATGATGTTCTTCCTCAACAAGGCGGATAACCACGGCCAGGTGAAAGCCGAAGAGTTCGTGAAAATCGGCAAAGCCCGCGGCATCCCCACCATGAATGACGCCGCCTCTGACGCCGTCCCCATGGATCGCCTTTGGAAGTACACCGCCATGGGTTTCGACCTCACGATCTTCTCCGGCGGCAAAGCCCTCCGCGGGCCGCAAGCCTCCGGCCTCCTCCTCGGCCGCAAAGACCTCATCGAAGCATCCCTCCCCGCCATGTCCCCGTTTGGCGGCATCGGCCGAGGCATGAAAGTCGGCAAGGAAGAACTCTGCGGCCTCCGCGCCGCCGTCGAGCGTTACCTCAAGGTCGACCACGCCGCCGAATGGAAGCTCCTCGAATCGCGTGTCAGTTCCATCCGCTCCGCCCTCAAAGGCGTCAAGGGCGTGCAGACGGACCGCCACATCCCCGAAATCGCCAACGAACTTCCCCACGTCACCGTCGAATGGGACGAGTCCGCCAAATCCCTAACATCCCAACAAGTCGTCGAAAAGCTCCAGGCCGGCGACCCGCCCATCCACGTCCAAAAGCCCGGCAAAGGCAAGCTCCTCATCTCCGTCTGGATGATGCGCGGCGACGAGCACCTCATCGTAGGCAAGCGCCTCAAAGAGATCCTGGCCTAAAAGCAGCTTCTCCTAAAAATTCGCCGATCGCGCCGCCGACCGGCCCACCGCATTCACCAGCGTCAG
>CALFYN010000136.1 GCA_937952345.1 uncultured Acidobacteriota bacterium | reverse complement strand
AGGCCAGCCGGGGGGCTGGCCGCGGGACAGGGGTCCCGCCCCACGCCGGATTCGGAACGGAGCCACAGTGATTGCGGTGAAAATACATCAGGACTTGACGTTCCAGCGCCAATCGGTGATTTCGGGCATGTCCTCGCCACGGGCTTCGATGTAGTGTTTGTGGCGGATGAGGAGGTTGCGGAGTTCCTGACGCAGGTGTGCCGCGACGCCGAGCAGGCGCGGGACACGGTCAATGACATCCATGGCGAGGTGGAAGCGATCGATCTGGTTGAGTACGGCCATGTCGAACGGAGTTGTGGTGGTGCCTTCCTCTTTGTAGCCGCGGACGTGGAGATTGGGATGGTTGGTGCGGCGGTAGGTGAGGCGGTGGATGAGCCAGGGATAGCCATGGAAGGCGAAGACGATGGGCTTGTCGACGGTGAAGAGAGAATCGAAGTCGGCGTCGGAGAGGCCGTTGGGGTGTTCGGTCTGGGGCTGGAGCGTCATGAGATTGACGACGTTGACGACGCGGATGCGCAGTGAAGGGACGCGCTGGCGGAGGAAGGCAACGGCAGCGAGCGTTTCGAGCGTGGGGACATCGCCGGAACAGGCCATGACAACATCGGGCTCCTGGCCCTCGTCGTTGCTGGCCCATTGCCAGATGCTGGCGCCTTGGGCGCAGTGCTCGGCTGCGGCGTCCATGCTGAGCCACTGGGGAGCGGGCTGCTTGCCGGCGACGATGACATTGACGTAGTTGCGGCTGCGGAGGCAGTGATCGGCGACGGAGAGAAGGCAGTTGGCATCGGGCGGGAGATAGACACGCACGACTTCGGCCTTCTTGTTGACGACGTGATCGAGGAAGCCGGGATCCTGGTGGGAGAAGCCGTTGTGATCCTGACGCCAGACGTGGGAGGTGAGGAGGTAGTTGAGGGAAGCGATGGGGCGGCGCCAATCGAGGTGGCGGGTGACCTTGAGCCACTTGGCGTGCTGGTTGAACATCGAATCGACAATGTGAATGAAGGCTTCGTAGCAGGAGAAGAAGCCGTGGCGTCCGGTGAGGAGATAGCCTTCGAGCCAGCCCTGGCAGAGATGCTCGCTGAGGACTTCCATGACACGGCCGTCGGGGGCGAGGTGATCGTCGGTGGGCTCGATGGTGGCGAGCCAGGTACGGGCGGTGGTTTCGAAGACGTCGGTGAGGCGGTTGGAGGCGGTTTCGTCGGGGCCGAAGATGCGGAAGTTGTCGGAATTGGCGCTCATGACGTCGCGGAGCAGTGCGCCGAGGACGCGCGTGGCTTCGGCTTCGACGGCTCCTGGAGAGGGGACGTCGACGGCGTAGTCACGGAAGGAGGGCATGCGGAGGTCGCGGAGGAGGACACCGCCGTTGGAGTGGGGATTTGCTCCCATGCGGCGATGGCCTTTGGGGGCGAGATCGGCGATCTCAGGGAGGAGGCGGCCGGTGGCATCGAATAGTTCTTCGGGGCCGTAGCTCTTCATCCAGGATTCGAGGAGGCGGAGATGTTCGGCGGTTTTGCGGACGCCGTTGAGGGGAACCTGGTGGGAACGGAAGGTGCCTTCGACGGGGAGGCCGTCGACTTCCTTGGGGCCGGTCCAGCCTTTGGGGGTGACGAGGACGATCATGGGCCAGTAGGGGCGGCTGGGGGCGCCGGCGGCACGGGCTTCCTGCTGGATGACGCGGATACGCTCGATGGCGGCGTCCATGGCTTCGGCCATGACGTTGTGCATGACCATGGGGTCAGTGCCTTCGACGAAGGTGGGGACATAGCCGTAGCCGCGGAGCATGTCGACCAACTCTTCGCGGGAGATGCGGGCGAAGATGGTGGGATTGGAGATTTTGTAGCCGTTGAGGTGGAGGATGGGGAGGACGGCTCCATCGCGGACGGGGTTGAGGAACTTGTTGGAATGCCAACTGGCGGCGAGAGGACCGGTTTCGGCTTCGCCGTCGCCGATGACGCAGCAGGCGATGAGGCTGGGGTTGTCGAAGACGGCTCCGAAGGCGTGCACGAGGGCATAGCCGAGTTCGCCGCCTTCGTGGATGGAGCCGGGGGTTTCGGGGGCGGCGTGGCTGGGGATGCCGCCGGGGTAGGAGAACTGGGTAAAGAGGCGCTCCATACCTTCGGCGTCGAGGGAGATGTTGGGGTAGGTTTCGGTGTAGGAGCCTTCGAGGTAGGAGTTGGCGACGAGAGCGGGACCGCCATGGCCGGGGCCGGCGATGTAGATCATGTTGAGGTCGTACTTGTTGATGACGCGGTTGGCGTGGACGTAGATGAAGTTGAGGCCGGGGGTGGTGCCCCAGTGGCCGAGGAGCCGGGGTTTGATGTGGGTGGGGGTGAGCGGTTTCTGGAGGAGCGGATTGGCCCTCAGGTAAATCTGTCCAACGGAGAGATAGTTCGCCGCACGGAAGTAGGCATCGATGCGGGCGAGTTCCTGTGGGGAGAGGACGGGTGTTTCTCGCATCGCTTCCAGGATAACGGGGGATTGGTGGGACGGAGAAGAGAAATCGGCGGGGTGGGCAAAGTCGGGCTTTTGCCCCAATTGGGTGGGTGAAAGTACACAATCCCTCTGGTCTCCGCGGAGCATTTCAGGCGGAAACCGTGACGATTCGTTGTTGGCACACTACATGCTGCAATCGGGGAACCCAAGTCTGAACAGGAAAGGAAAATGAGATGAACCGGAAGCAACTTTTGATGTTTTTGGCGGCCTGCATGGTAGCGGCGTCGCTGCCGATGATTGCGCAGGTGGCGAAGGGCAAGACTCGCCCGATGGAGACGAAGATTCTGATGAAGGCGGTGAACGGGCCGCAGTGCACGAATCTGGCGAAGGCGCTGAAGGCGGGTCCGGCGGATGACAAAGCGTGGGCGGATATCGTGATGAACGCGCAGATGTTGAATGAGGCGGGGCACATTTTGATGGCGGACGGACGGTGTCCGGATAAGGCGTGGGCGGATGCGTCGGCGAAACTGCGCGAGGGCAGCGAGGCGGTGTTGAAGGCGGCGGAGACGAAGAATACGCAGGCGGCGATGGATGCGCTGAACAACTCGGTGCTGGCGTCGTGCAAGGGCTGCCACTCCGTGCATCGGATGAAGAAATAGAGTTTTCCAGTCTGTGTGTGTGTGCGTTTGGGGGGCGTTACCTGCTTTTCCGCTTGCGGAGGGCGAGGAGGCGCCCCCCTTCTTTTGTGGTCCACTGGCAGAAGCTTTGGGTGTCGGCTTTGGTGAGGGCGGCTTTGCTGTGGAGGAAGACGTATTCGGGTTTGGGCATGCGTCCGACCTGGACGTCGGTGCAGGATGCCATGAGAAGGCCGACGGCTTTTTCGAGTTTATGGCCGGCCTCATCGGTCCATTCGGAGAAGTTCATGACTTTGCGGGCTTTTTCGACGTCTTTGGTGACCATCCAGGAGGCGGGGGCGATGTAGCTATACCAGGGCCAGCGGGTCTGGTTGGAGTGGCAATCGCGGCAGGAGCGGTCGAGGAGAGCGCTGACGGGGGGAGCGATTTCGATGTGGTGCTCAAGGGCGCGGGAGGGATCGGCGTGGGGATTCGTGCGATCGACGGGGACGAACTGGATGGATAGGAAGGCGAGGCCGAGGGATGCGGTGGCCCAGAGCAGGAATCTCTTCATGGGAGCCGATTAGCACGCCATTGGCCATCGATTCGGGCCTATGATGGAATCGATGCGAACGCTTGTGTTGCTGTGGGCGGCGTGCTCTTTGGGCGCGCAGACGGTGGTGAGGGATTTGCGGACGGAGTATTTGCGGGATCCGGAGGGGATTGGGGAGACGCTGCCACGGTTGAGCTGGCGGCTGGAGACGGCGGGGCGGAATGTGCGGCAGACGGCGTATCAGATCCTAGTGGCGTCGAGCTCGCGGGAGTTGGCGGCGGGAAAGGGCGATTTGTGGGACTCGCGCAA
>CALFYN010000135.1 GCA_937952345.1 uncultured Acidobacteriota bacterium | reverse complement strand
TACAGCGCGGAGTTCGGGCGCAATTCCGGGGGGCAGTTCAATGCGCTGACGAAATCCGGCTCGAACGAGGTGCATGGAAGTCTGGTTTACTTGCACCGCAACGACAATATCGACGCGCGGGATTACTTTGACGACGCCAAGCCGGAGTTCAAACGGCACCAGGTGGCGGCCACCATCGGCGGTGCGATTCGGAAGGACAAGTCGTTCTACTTCCTCGGCTACGAGACGCTGCGCGAGCGCAAAGGGCGAAGCATCCTGACGATCGTGCCGGATGAGCGGGCGCGTAGCGGGCAGATCGTGGCGGTAAACTCCGTCATCCGTCCATACCTGGATGCGTATCCGCTGCCCACTCCGGGAAGGCCTGCCGCGGGCCTTGGGCTGGGCGAACACCTCTTCCGTTTCAAGCAAATGCTCGATCAGAATTTTGGGCAGGGGCGGTTTGACCACAACATCAGCGACATGAGTCAGTTCTTCGTCCGCTACACGTTTGACGATGCCGAACAGTACTTGCCCACGGATTATCCGCAGTTCCCGCGCACCTTCGCTTCGCGCAACCAGTTTGTGACAGCGGAGCATCGCCATGTTTTCGGATCGGGGACGCTCAATACGCTGCGCGCCGGGTTTTCGCGGACGTGCATCGGGCAGGACGTGCAGAGCCTGCTCCAGCCGCAGTTGCCCAGTTTCGTACCAGGCAGAGACATCATGGGCGGAATTGACATTGGAGGCATTCCAGGACGGTTCGGACCGCAAACCTCGGTGAATGTGAAGCTGACGCAGAACGTATTCGGACTGGAAGATGGCCTGGCGCTTACGCGCGGCAAGCACCTGCTGAAAGTAGGGGCACTGGTGGAGCGCTACCAGGACAACATGGTGAACCCGACATTCGCACTTGGCATCTTCAGTTTCGGGGGCATTACAGACTTCCTGCAAAACAGGCCGCAGCGGTTCATCGGCCTCGATCCGAAAGGGGCGTTAGACCGGTATTGGCGATTCTTCACGACGGCTTTCTACGCACAGGACAACTGGCGCGTGCAGCCGCGGCTGAGCATCAATCTGGGGTTGCGCTATGAATTCCAGACTATGCCGGTGGATCTGTACGGGCGCGATTCGGCGCTGATCCGGCTGAGCGATCCGGCGCCGACGGTGGGGCCGCTGTATCAGAACCCGACGTATAAAAACATTTCGCCTCGATTTGGTTTTGCCTGGGACGCCTCGGGGAATGGCAACACTTCATTGCGCGGCGGATACGGCATCTTTTTCAACACGAACAACCAGCAGAACCTCATCGTCACGGTGACGAATCCGCCGGCAACTCCGCGTCTGAGCATTGCTAACCCGACGTTCCCGGTGCCTCCCTTCGACCGGGGGATCGGGAATACGATCCGCCCGGTGGAGTGGAATCTGAAAAATCCGAACGTGCACCAGTGGAATCTGAACGTGCAGCAGAAGTTGCCGTTCGATTCGGTGTTGACGCTGGGATACGCGGGAGCGCGCGGCATTCATCTGCTGCGCAGCGCCGATGTGAATACGGCCATTCCCACGCGCTTGCCGGATGGAACGCTGTTCTTTCCGGTGGGAGCTCCGCGGCAAAACCCAGCCTTTTCCACCATCGAATTGAAGAAGAGCGACGGGAACTCCTGGTACAACGCGATGGTGACGGAAGTGCGGAAGCGCTGGAGTTCCGGTTTCAGCCTGCAATCGAGCTACACGTTCTCGCGGAATATCGACACGACACAGGCATCGACGTTCTTTTCCGACGGCACCAACGGCACGACATCGGCCATGCCGGAATACGAGGGGTTCCAGTACAACAAGGGGCTGGCCGATTATCATGCCAAACACAACTGGGTGATCAACTCCATCTGGACGCTGCCTTTCGGGAAGAACCTGCAGGGCGTGACCAAGGCGTTATTCGATGGATGGGAAGTGGCGGGGATTTCGTCCCTGCGGAGCGGCAATCCGCTGACGTTGTTTGTGGCGCGCAACCGCTCGCGCTCGCAGTGGGCTCCGTCGCTGGGGCCGGGATTGGGACCGGACCGCCCGAGCATGGCGCCGGGGTTCACGCATCAGAGCGCTGTGACGGGGAATCCGGCACGCTACTTTGACCCGGCGGCGTTCGTGTTGCCGGCGGCGGGCACTCTCGGCAATCTCGGCCGTGGAGCCCTCATCGGGCCGAATCTGCGCAATGTGGACTTCGCGTTGTTCAAGAACACGAAGTGGAGGAAGCTGGGGGAATCGGGCAACGTACAATTTCGAGCGGAAATGTTTAATCTCTTGAACCGGGCCAATTTCGGCGTACCCAGCTTGACGGCTTTCACGGGAGCGGCGGATAATGAAGCACCGCTGGGGTCACTGGGCCGTATCCGCAACACAGTGACTTCGAGCCGGCAGATTCAGTTCGGATTGAGAATCACTTACTAACAACATGGAGCGAAAGAAATCTATGCTTTGGGTGGCATTTGCGCTGGGCGCGGCACTGGCATGGGGCATGTACGGGCCATCTCTGCACAAGGGACAGGTGGCATTGGGCAATCCGATGCGAGCCTTGCTGTGCGTAGGCGTGGCCTACTTCCTGGTAGGAGTACTGGTGCCGGTGGGAATGCTGGCATCGCAGGGACAATTGAACGGATTCAGCGCGGGCGGCACGACCATGGCGACCGGGGCCGGTGTGCTGGGCGCACTGGGTGCGGTGTTCATCATCTTCGCCTTTCGAAACGGCGGCACACCGGCTTATGTGATGCCTCTGGTCTTCGGCCTGGCTCCGTTGATCAACGTGTTGGTTTCGATGGTCACGCACCCGCCGAAGGAGAGCCCGAATCCGCTGCTGTGGCTGGGCTATGTACTGGCATCGCTGGGCGCCGGACTGGTGTTGTATTTCAAGCCCGCATAGCAATGGCACGCGATGAGATGGTGGCGCTGGTGGACGCGGAAAACCGCGTGACCGGGGCCGTGCCTCGGCATGAGATGCGGGCCCAGAACCTGCTGCATCGCGCCAGCTACGTGTTTGTCTTCCATTCGGCGGGACAACTCTACGTGCAACATCGGACGGCCACTAAGGATGTGTATCCGTCCTACTGGGACTTGGCGGCAGGCGGTGTCGTGCTGGACGGCGAGAGCTATGAGGAATCGGCGGTTCGCGAACTGGAAGAAGAGATGGGAATCCGTGGAGTGCCGCTGGAGCCATGGTTCGACTTCTATTTCGAAGGCGCAGGCAAGTGCTGGGGGCGCGCCTTTTCGTGCGTTTGGGACGGCCCGATCGTCCCGCAGGTGGAAGAGGTGCAGTCGGTAACGTTAGTGGATGTGGAAACGGTTCTGGCGGGCTGGGATGGGCGCCCGATGACGCCGGACTCCCTCATGGCGCTACGGCGCCGGTTCAGAGCGGAATGACGCGCACCAGTTTCGCCGGACCGGGGTCGACGCGAAGCGGATTGCGCAGTGGTTTTCCATACGCCGGAAAGTTCACTTCCATCACATCGCCCGCTTCCAACTGCACCTGATCGCCGAAGCTGAACGCACTCGCTCCGAAGAAGTGGATGTGCACATCGCCGGGCCGCCGGTGCAGGGGAAACTTGAAGTGGTGATGTTCGAGATTCTCGAGCGTGTGGCACATGTTCGATTCGCCGCTGCGGATCTCTTTCTCCCACAACACGGCGCCGCCGCGGCGCACACGGGCGTGCCCGCGTACGATGTAGAAATCCGGATCGAGCATCAACTCCGGACCGATGGAGCATTCGCGCAGCTTGGAACTGGCCAGGTAGAGATAGTTTCTCTTCTCGAAAACATGGTCGGAGAACTCATTGCCTTGCGTCATGCCAACGCGCCGCGGATTCCCGGCGTCATCGATGACATAGATGCCGGCAATCTCCGCTTCCTCGCCGCCATCTTCGGCGAAGGCCGGCACGCCGATCGGCTCGTTGTGGGCGCGGAGGATCGTGCCGTTGCCTTTGTAGAACCACTCTGGCGATACGCCGATCTCACCGGCCGGGGGCCGTCCACCTTCCAGTCCCCACTGGTACATGCGCATGCTGTCGGTGAGATGCGTCTTCTCGGCATGCATGGCGTTGCGGTTGTCGACGCTGGCTTTGTGCGTCAGACCTGTCCCGGTTACGAAGCAGCGCGCGGGATCGGTGGGGTGATCGAACGCAGGCAATAGCCGCCAATCGCTTTTGCCCTCGTAGACCTCGTCATACAATACTGTGCCCGAGGCCGTGACATCGCGGATCAACTCAAACAATCGGATCCCCTTGGCGATGGCCTGCATTGCCAGATCGTAAACGCTGCGTGCCGAAGGGATGACAAGCAGTTGATTGCCGGCAACCATCGCCACCACGCGGGTATCATTCTTTTGAAGCTGTACGAGGCCTGTCATAGTGAGACGAATCGAATGATACCACGCATCGCAGGATCGTTCGTTTCGGCGCGGGCAGGATGGTTCCGTCTCAAAACTCGAACTTCAGAGCCACCTGCATCACGCGCGGGCCACCGCGGCCGCGGTCGTTGACGCCTTTGATGAAGCCACCAGTGAGCGAATTGAACTCACGATTCGGCAGTTGGAAGTTGGCGTGGTTCATGATGTTGAACAACTCATAGCGGAACTGCAGATTCTTGCCACCCTCAAAACGCGCGTTCTTGAGAAGAGCAAGATTCGTGAAGTGCTGCGCAGGCCCGTCGAGTATGTTGCGCCCGGCGTTTCCAAAAGAGAACGGAGTGAATCCGTTCGGGCTCGGTTCGCAGAGGGTTCTGGCGGCGCAGCGCGGAACACGTTCGAAGTCGTCGAGCTTGAACCAGGGATAATCCACACCGCGGCGGCCGGCGCCCGGGATATCGGGCTGGATGCCGGTGCCGATGCGATTGGGCCGCAGCGATTCGCCGAGGTTGGCATCGGTGCCGGATGTGGTGATGGTGAAAGCCTGTCCGCTGTAGTAGGTGGCGCTGCCCGACATGGTCCATCCGCCCAGCAATCCATTGCGCCAGCCGCGCAGTTGCGAAAGGAAGGCACGTCCGCGTCCGAACGGTAGCGGTGTGGAGAAGACGCCCGTCAATACATGGCGGCGGTCGAAGTCGGAGCGGCCACGCTCACTCTTCAGATCCTGTGAGTTCTGCGCATTGGCAAAGCCCCCTGCGGAGTTGCCATTCAACTGCGATGCATCGTCGATGGATTTTCCAAAGGTGTAGTTGGCGCGGAAGAACATTCCACGGCTGCGGCGGCGCAAGGAGATCTGGCCGGCGTTGAAGTTCGAATTCGAACCAAAGGAATAGTAGTTGATCGTGTTGATGCCGCTGATGGGTCGCGGAAACGCGATGTTGGCCTGGTAATTTTCCAGCGACCGAATCGGCTGATTGAGATCGTAGCGGCGCCCGAGGTGAGTGCCTTTCGACCCGACATAAGCCGTTTCGAGGGCCATGCCCGCGCCCAGTTCCCGCTCGATGGTGAGGCTATAGCTCTGCAGATAGCCGAGCGGCGGGTGTGGATCGTAGCCGTTCGAGTTCGTGGAATTACCCTCGGTGGCACGTATGTCGGGGAAGGGATTCGATAGTGTAACGAGACTGGGGTCGGTGGCGAGCCGCGAAAAAGTCTGGTTGACGGAGAACGGAAATCCCGTCATCAGGCTGTCCTTGATCGGGTTCAACAAGTGGCCTGTATAGAAGATGCCGTAGCCTCCGCGGAATACCGTAGTCTTTTTGCCGGGCATGCGCCAGGCAAAGCCCACACGCGGCGCCAGGTTCACTTTGTCGGCATAAACCAACGAGCGCGGATAGCCAACGTCTTTGGCCAGCACCACCTTGTTCTGAATGTTGTACTGGGCGAGACGCGCCTGCAGGTTGGGGAGTGCGCGGTCGTCGGCGATGACGATCTTGCCGAACTCCGCCACGAAGTTCGATGCGCGATCATAGCGGTCCACGGGAGGCATGTCGAGTTCGTAGCGCATGCCGAGGTTCAATGTGAGAGAACGCGAAATTTTGAAGTCATCATTGAAGAAAGCCCCCATGCTGAAGGAGCGGACATAGGATCGCGTTGGCTCGGTGGTCCGCGTCGTGCTCTGCAGCATGCCAAGCAGCATGTCGGCCACGGAGTGATTGGTCCAATTGCGCTGGAAATTGAAAGTGCCACGGGAGTTGTTCAGGAAGGGCTGGTTGAAGCGGACGCGCTCGAAATCGACGCCCCATTTGAGGACGTGCTTGTTCTTCACCCATGTGTACTTGTTGCTCCACAGCAATGTGGTGACGTGATACTCCACGGGTTGCGCGGCGGCGGCGCCGATGGGCAGGTAGTCCTGCACGGTGAACAGCGGGAAGCCCATCAGATACGGGTCTTTCGTGGTGCCGGTAATGCCCAGTTGCCCAGCGATGTCCTGTCCCTGGAACTTCTCGTGTTCGATGGTGGCGTTGCGGCTGAAGCCGGCGCGGAACTCCGTGAGCAGCGTGGGGCTGAACATATGAGTGTAGTCAAGCCCCAGCAACGACCGGGCATCGTCGACATAAGTGGGCCACTGGGCGAGGCCGCTACCGGCGAAAGGAGTGGTATTGTCGGCAGTGCGCATCTGATAGCGGAACGCAACAATATTGCTCGTGTTGAAGCGCTGGTCGACCTTGCCCATGAAACTGTTCCAGCGGTCGTAGTCTTTCGCGGTGGTCTGATAGTTGTTGGCCTGATCGCCGCGATTGGGCAGGGGATAATACTGCATCAACTTGAGCGAAATGGGATGAAACCGGCTGGCCGGAATGCGATTGCCCGGAAAGCAAGCGGTTTTCACGGTTGCCGTGCAGTTTCCCGTCATCAGCGGATCGCGGAGATACAGTTGCGCCTGGGTGATGGGGACGCGCGATTGCGAGAAGTCGCCGTTGCGTTCCAGCACCGTGGGCACGCGCCCGAGTTGTGTCTGTCCGAGCACCTCGCGGTAGGATTCCCAACTGAACAGGAAAAACGTGCGGTCCCTGCCGTTGTACAAGCGCGGAATGCGAACTGGCCCGTGCAGTGTCGCGCCGAATTGATTGCGCCGCAGCGGCTGCTTGGTGACATCGAAGAACGTGCGGGCGTCGAAGATATCGTTGCGAATGTACTCGAAGATATCGCCGTGATACTTGTTGGTGCCGGATTTGAGCACCATGTTGATCACGCCACCCGCCATGCGCCCGGTCTCGGCGGAAAACCCGGACACTTCCATCTTGAACTCCTGCATGGCGCTGACGTTCGGACGCACTTGAGCAGCGGCACCGCGCGGATTGCGGTTGTTGAAACCATCGACGGTGTAGTTGGTGGAATCGGAGCGCGCGCCGTTGACATTCAAACCTGAGCCCTGGCCCCCTTGCGCCATCGGCACGACCCCGGGCACGAGGAACGCCAGATCGGTGAAGTCGCGTCCATCGAGCGGCATGTCGTTAATTTCCTGCTGGGTGATGACGTCGCCTTTAATCGCGCCGGTTTCGGTGTTGATCAGCGCGATGTCGGCGGTGACACTGACTGATTCCGTCACCGAGCCAATCTGCAGCTTGATTTCTTCACGCAGCACCTGGCCCAGTTCCAGAATGATGCCGGTCTTGCGAAAGGCACGAAAACCGGCATGTTCGGCGGAAATCTCGTAGGGACCGGGCGCGAGATTGGTCAGCGTGAACTCACCCTGCGGCCCGGACTGTATTTCGCGGGTCTGATTCGAATCCGTGTTGCGGATGCGAATGGTAACTTCCGGTATCACGGCATCGGCCGTATCGGCCACGGTACCCGTTACTGTAGCCGTGGCGTTCTGCGCATCCAGCCTCGCACCCATAGCGAGGCACAGGAGCAGTAGCATGCGAAAAGACAAGGGAATGACCTCCTGCTGCGGACAGTCATTCGATTATAGTCGAATCGAAATTCGATTTCAGGGTCTTCTTTTCGCGGTGAACCGAATGGCAAAAGGCCGCTGCATCAATCGCCCGTCGCAGGAGCATGCACGGGCGCCTGGCGCCGGTGCTTGAACCACTCGCGCATCTCTTCCACGAACGAGTATCCAACCGGCACCACCACCAGCGTGAGAAGCAGGCATAGCAACTGGCCACCAATGATGGTGATGGCGATGGCCGAGCGCTGCGATGCGCCGGCGCCCACGCCCACGGCGGTCGGAAGAAGCCCGGCGACGATGGAGAACGTCGTCATTAGAATGGGGCGCAGCCGCACGCGATTCGCTTCGAGAATGGCCTCCCGCAAAGGATGCCCTTCGCTGAGCAAGCGGTTCATGTAATCAATCTGCAGGATGCCGTTCTTTTTCACGATGCCGAGCAGCAGCAACACACCAAGCGCACTGAACAGGTTCAGCGTACGGCCGGTTGCGATCAGAGACAGCAAGGCAAAGGGGATGGAAAGGGGAAGTGTGGTGAGAATGATGAACGGGTGGATGAGACTTTCAAACTGCGCCGCCAGCACCATGTACATGAAGATGGAGGCAAGGCTGATGGCGAGAATCATGTTCCTGGTTGTCTCTTCCAGCACCTGCACCTGTCCGGAGAAGCG
>CALFYN010000134.1 GCA_937952345.1 uncultured Acidobacteriota bacterium | reverse complement strand
GATTCATTCCGCCGGGCTCTCCGCGCACGTTCCCGGAGTTGCCGGCATTGAGGCAAACTCCCGCCAGTATGTCCCCGCGGCGAATAAGCCATGGGTGGATAAGTTCCCCGGATTGTTCATCGTAAAGGACGGCACGATGGACACATCTGTGCTCAACAAACCCGGCCTCAGCGCCGTTTAACAAAAACCCGCTACAATAGGAAGGTACGTTGGATGTCCGCTTACCTTCCTACCAAGCTGGCTTCGCTGATCTCCTTCCCAACTTTTGAATGAACCATTTCACAGAACTATCTTTGTCTCCCGCTTTGGCGAGCAACCTGGCTCATCATGGATTCGTGGCACCCACCGCGGTCCAGTCCAAGGCGATCCCTCCCGCTCTCCAAGGTCATGACGTCGTTGCGACGGCCCAGACCGGAACGGGAAAAACACTCGCCTTTGTCCTGCCCCTTGTCGAAGCGCTGGCAAAGCAACCGAAACAGAAAACACCGGCTGCGGTCATCCTCAGCCCAACACGCGAACTCGCGTTGCAGATTCAGGAAACCTTCCTCAAACTCTCCAAGGGCACGGGCATCCAGTCCGCGGCCGTCGTCGGCGGGTTGAACGAGCAGCGCCAACTCCAGGCCATCCGCAAGGGTGCACAGGTACTGATTGCCACGCCTGGGCGATTGATCGACTTCCTGGACCGCAAGCTGGTAAAGCTGCATGCCGTGCGCCATGTGGTGCTGGATGAAGCCGACCGTATGCTCGACATGGGCTTCCTGCCGGCGATGAAAACGATTCTGGCGGCAACGCCCGAAACGCGGCAGACGCTATTCTTTTCCGCCACCATCGAAAAGTCGGTGGCGAATCTGATTCGCGCGTATCTGAAGAATCCCGTGGAGGTGGCCATCGGGTCCACTACCAAGCCCTGCGAGAACGTCAGCCTTCATGTTTATGAGGTGGAGCAGGATCGCAAGCTTGGATTGCTGGAGCGGATGCTGCGCCAGCAAGACGGTACGTTCCTCGTCTTCGCGCGCACCAAGCACGGCGCCGACCGGCTGGCACACAAGCTGTCGCGCGGCGGATTCCATTCCACGGCGATTCACGGCGACCGCACGCAGCGCCAGCGCAACGAAGCGTTGCAGGGCTTTCAGCAAGGCCGCTTCCGGATTCTGGTTGCCACCGATGTCGCGGCCCGAGGCATCCACGTGGACGGAATCGCGCATGTGGTGAACTACGATCTACCCCAGATCCCCGAGGATTTCATTCACCGTGTCGGTCGTACCGGCCGCGCGGGTGCTCGCGGGGTGGCCAGCACCTTCGGTACACGCTCGGAACGTTCCGAGATCCGCAAGATCGAACGCGCGTTGAACATCCGCTTGATGCGGCAGGAAACGGGCGAGGATATTCCGCGTGAGGAGCCGAAAATCGCTCCGAAACCGGCGGTGAAAGCCGGCGGAAAAATCCCGTTCTGGAAAAAGCGTCAACGTTTCTAAGCAGCTACACGGCTGGTGGCCATCGTCGCCGCCAGCCGCATCGCCGCCTGCATGTTGTCCGCACCGGCGATCCCTTTTCCCGCGATATCGAATGCCGTGCCGTGATCCACGCTGGTGCGGATAATCGGAATCCCGATCGACACATTTACCGTGCGCTCGAAATCGAGCAACTTGATGGGGATGTGTCCCTGATCGTGGTACATGGCAATCACCAGATCGTAGGCTCCGCGCACAGCCTGTAAAAACAGGGTGTCGGCGGCATGCGGCCCGCTGCAGCGGATGCCCTTCGCTTGCGCCCGTGCGATGGCGGGGGCGATGAACTGCTCGTCTTCCGTGCCGAACAATCCGTGTTCGCCGGCGTGCGGGTTCAATCCGCAGACGGCCACGCGCGGATCGGTGAAGCCCATCAGTCTCACGGATTCCGTAGCGATTTCGATGGTGCGTAGGATTCGATCGGGGTTCAGTTCGCATGCCTTCCGCAGCGACACGTGCGTTGTGACATGTGCCACGCGCAGCCGCTCACTCACCAGCAGCATCCGCGACTCCGCGGATCCGCACAGCTCAGCAATGTATTCGGTGTGCCCGGAGAAGGGCACTCCGGCCATCGTCACGGCTTCTTTGTTCAACGGAGCGGTGACCATGGCATCGGCCTTGCCCTCGACGCATAGCAGCGTCGCGCGCTTGACATATTCCAATCCGGCGCGGCCGCACATCGCATTCAGCTTGCCGAAGGCGAATTCAGAGTTGAGCATTTGCGGGTCGTTCCAGGTGATGCTGGATGTGGCCAACGCGTTGTAGGCTGCGGCATCCGCCATCTGGAGCGCGTGGCGATCTCCAACTACAACCCAATGCGCCGATTCGCGCAGTGCTTCGTCGCTGAGGGCCTTCAATGTGATCTCCGGGCCGATGCCCGCCGGATCTCCAATGGTAATTGCAATTGTCGGTTTCAAACTCCAGTCTCTCCTTCGCAGGCGATCAGCCGCACCGCTTCCACAATTGTCTCAATTCCGCCGAAGCCTCCGGATTTGGTGGCCACGCGTTCACCGTCGAGCCTGCCGCCGATCCACCAGCCCCAGGGTAGCCCAGGGATTGTTTCGCCGCGCAACCGGATGCCATGCGCACCTAATTGGTCTGCCACGGCGATGGCCGTATCACCGCCGCAGATCACCAGGGCTCCCTGCAATTCTCCACACGCGGTACGGAACCATGCACCATCGAGCGCCTCATGGCGCACGTCGACGATGCGGCCGCTCCATCCGGTTTCGATCAGCCGTTCCCGTTGGCGTTGGGTGGCTGGTTGATCGGACCCGATAATGACCGTGACTTGGCGCGGGGCATCGTGCCGTGGTGGGAAGGCGCCCTCGGGCAAGTCGGCCGCGAGCCGCTGCGCCAATCCCCCCGAGCCTGCATACGCCTCGCCATCCCAAGGCACGTCATCCAACGCATCGAATAGCCGCAGCCACGGAGTATCGTCCAATCCCTGCTCTCGCAGCAGTGTTGGCAGATGCATTCCCGTGGGCTCGCCGTGCACGAGAAGCCATCCATCGCGGAGCGTGCGTCCCATGTGTGGATGCGCCGGCGCGAGCAGCACCTCGGCCTGTGTGGCATCGTGCAGCGCACGCAGTTCGGCGGCCAGGTTCCCCTTCCATGTGGAATCGAGTTTCTTGAATACCCGATCACCGGGCTTGCGATAGCGTTCGATCACCTGTCGCACACGGCTGTACGCTTCTTCCGGAGCGCAATGCCGGGACGTGGTTTCGAACACGGGCACATCGCACTCCACCAGCGGCTGGCGCCCGTGTAGCCAGATGCACGACGAATAGCCGCGCTGGGCGAAGGGGCTTCCTGTGTCCGCCGATCCTGTCAGGTCGTCGGCAACGGCCATCCACCGTGCTTCAGGGCTTGTCATTGAAGTGCAGAATCGCGTTGAACAACAGATTGAATTCGCCGTGATTCTGCCAGCGGTAGCAGGGGTTGGTGGCGAAGACGATCACGCGTCCGGACGTCGAAGCCACGTCGACAATCGCGGCACGGTTGCGCGTTTCGGTGACCCCACGCATCAAGCCGCTGAGCACGCTTTTCTCTTCGCCGGTGTATTTCATCAGCACCTGGCTCTTGTCCAGTTCCGGCACCACAAGCAGCGGGCCATTGGCATACCGGACGGGCAACGTCTTGGCTGTGTACCCATAAAACAAGGGATGCTCGGGCCGTTCGATTTGTGCCTCGATGATCGGCCCTGGCGCGTAGAACTGCGAAGAGGGCCGCGCCACATCCACACGCTTCGTCAGGCCGTACTCGGGAGGGAAGAAACTCGCCGCGCCGAGGGTGATCAGCGTGCCGCCGCTGGTGGCGAACTTCTCCAGTTCCAGCACACCGGCCAAGCCCATTCCGCCGGAAATATCGTCGGATTCACCGTACATTCCTAGAGTTGGATATTTCTCCGATTTCTTGTACGGCAACGCGCGGTCGCGCGAGTCGACATCGTAGACCAGGCTCTTGGCGGAACGCCCCTGACTGGGGATGAGGATCACATCATAGGCCTCGCGGAGGTTTCCGGCCTTGATGCGCTCCTTGTAGATCAGTTCGTAGGGCACCTCGAACATGTCCAGCGCATGCCGCACCCAGCCTACTTCCTGCGTATTGCCCCAGGTGCTGAACAGCGCCAGCCGAGGAACTTCCACCTCATGCTTCGCCACTTCAGGCATGTTCTCCAGCGCAATCGCCTGCAGGCCCAGTTCCTCCACGGCCAGCTTGATCCGCTGGTGCAGGTTCTCATTCGGACCCTGCACAGGAATCAGAAAAGACCCCGCCGGGTAATTGGCGCCATTTACGGAAAATGCTTTCTCTGCTGCTTCGAATTTCAGATCCCGGAGCCTGCAGCGCAATGTGATCATCCCGTTGGCGCCGTTGTGGGGAATAACATATGCCGAGCGCGCCGGAAACCCGCTCAGCGTGCCGCGCCAATCCAGCTTGTCGACGGGTTGTACGGCCACGCCCAACACCGCCTTATCGGCGACCTCCCGCACGGTGACTCCGGCCAGAAGTCCCATTGTCCAGCCCGTATCGTCGTAGGTGCGCAGCGCCGGATCAGGGAACACCTGCTTTTCCAGCAGGATTTTTGCGAGCCTGCCGTAGGGTTGATCGCGCTTAATGACGAATGAACCTTCTCCGAACTTGCCTTCCTTCACTTCAAAGCCGGCTGTCGAGCGCCCCACTTCGATGCCCTGCAACCGCAGTGTGTTCACCAGCCACGCCACACGCGTCATATCCCTCTGCCCCGACGGAATCACATATCCGTGAGGCGCTTCATTGCGGCCCGATTCAATGGAATTGCGGCTCTTGCGGTAAAAATTGTCGAGCACGACTTCAGGGAAAGACGAAGTCAAATCCAGCGCCGCCAGCACCATCGTTTGCATGTAATTGGTGTTGTTGCGCATGGACCATTCCACTTCGGCGTAGGGTGGCGAGGGCCGGTACCACTGGCGGCTGGTGGCATTGTTGCCGCCGGGGCGGGCATCCGGAGGAACCACCTTGCGCTTCATCGTATTTGCCCCACCGTTGCCGAATGTCTCATACATGCGAAGAATTCCATTGTGATTCGACGACATGAATCCCAGATACCCCGGCGACCACATGTCCACGAAGGCATGCGTCCACACGCCCGGCAAACCGTAACGCATCGCCGTAGTCATTTCGTAATTGGAGAACCACGGCAACTCCGCGTACAGTATCGGATCGAGCGTTGGATTCTGCGGAGCCTGTCCGCTGAACGTGTACAGGAACGGCACCGATTCATGCAGGTCATGCATGATCGGCGGATGCCACTGCAAATACCAAGTCAGCAGGTTGCGCATGCTCACCTGCGAATAATGCATGTCGCGATTGTTGTCGTGGAAGATGTACTTGCCCCAGTAGGGCGGTCCGGGTATGCGGTCATCCTCGGTCTTTTCGTTGATCTTGTGCAGGTAATACCAATCCACGTAACGGTCGCGTCCATCGGGCTCCGATGCCGGTGTCAGTGACACGATCATCTTCTCGCGAATCTTGCGGAACAGCGGTGTATCTTCGGCAACGAGACGGTATGCCAGTTCCATCAGCATTTCGGGCGGCCCGGTTTCGCCACTGTGCAATCCCGCCATCAGATGATAGATGGGCTTGGTCTGGGCAATTAGCTCCTGTGCCTGCGCCGCGCTGATGGTGCGCGGGTCGGCGAGTTTGGCCAGATTCCCTTTATGCTTTTCCAGGTCGCGGATG
>CALFYN010000133.1 GCA_937952345.1 uncultured Acidobacteriota bacterium | reverse complement strand
ACTGGCTCTCCACCTGCGCACCGGAACGGACCGGCGACATCGCCGCCTACTACCTGGGCATCAGCGATGATGGCGCAGAGGTGCACTTCGATGGCACACCCACCTTCGACCCAACGGATGACGCCTGCGATTGGGCGTGCGATTACATCTACCGCGGGGAAGACGAATGGACCAGTTCGCAGGCGCTATTCGCCTTTGCCTCGATTTCCGAACAAGCCGAAGAAGAAGTTCCGGTCCTGCTCTACCTGCTGTGTCTCGGATACGTGGGGTTGCTCGTTCAGGCCTGCGCGCCCGGCATCCTGGACAAGCCCGCCGCCGTCGGGTTCGACGATGGAGACGCCTTCGTCGTTTTCCGTGGGTAGCAGGCGGTCGAGCCGCTCGATCGCGTAGCCGCATTGATGATCGAGGTCCGTGCCGGCGAAGCTTTTGAGGATCTGGCGGGCGCGATGGCGGAAGAGCGGGGAAACGCCGAGATCGGCCAGAAAGACCGGCCCGGCGATGCGCAGAGTGAAGTGAATTTGCGCATTGCGCATCATTTTTTCCACGGCGGAAATCAGGATAGCCGTGGAGTCGCGATCTTCGAGTAGCGATTCCAAATCCGATTCGCGCAGGATGCGCGCCAGATCTTCCCACATGCCCACTTCGGCGCAAGTCTCTTCATCGGCGAGCGTGGCCGCGACGCGCCGGGCAAAGGCTCCGCAACTGCCGAAGAAGCGCTTTGCGGCATCCTTGCGCAAGGCTGCCGGATTCTCGCCGCGCGGATCGGTGCGCAGGTACCAGCGGCGCAGGCTCCACCAGGCGGCGGTGCGGGTCTTCGCCGGGTAGTCGCCGTAGGCGATGTTGTTGAGGAACACATGCAGGGCCTCATCGCCGCGCACGAGCAGTTGCTCTTCGGCGATGCGGCATAGCTCGCGTTGCGTTTCCTCGTCGGCGGCGGCGAAGACACGGATGACGAAGACGTCGCCGATGAGGCCTTTTTCGGCCACGGTTTTGATGCCGAACTGGCTCATGCGGAAGGCGCCCTGTTCGAGCAGGTAGCGCAGCACGTCCTCGATGGCGTAGGGCGGGAGTCCGGCGGTTTGGAGCACGCATTGCACCACGCTGCGATCGCCGCGGGCGAGCTTTACCATGCGCAGCCCGTCGTCGGGGCCACAGGCGCGGCAGAGCAATCGCGCGGCGCGCTCGCGGAGGCGGGGATTCACGGTGCGCTCCATCAAATCGAACAGCGCATCGCG
>CALFYN010000132.1 GCA_937952345.1 uncultured Acidobacteriota bacterium | reverse complement strand
TCGCGGAGCTGTCGTTCGTCGCGACGGACATGCCGGCGGGGATGCCGATGAGGAACGATGCCCAGCTATGAGCCAGGGGGCCTGCGGGTGTGAAGTTGTCGTCGTTCTTGCGGGTCCAGCGATTGTCGAAAGAGAAGGAGCCGGAGGTATTGCCTCCGCCTCCGCCGTTGCGGTATTGGCCGCGGCCATCGAAGCCGAAGCGCATGGTGTGATTGCCGCGGATCTTGGAGAGGTCGGCTTTCAAGGTGGTGGAGCGGAACCATGTGTTTGCCGGATAGGTCCAGCCCATAGTCTCGTAGCCGCCGACGGACATCTGCGGCAGAACATGTTGATCACCGGCTTTGGCGTCGAGGTAGGCGGGGAGCCCGACGTCGGTGGGTTTGAACTGATTGCCTAAGCTCAGGCGGTTGCCTTCACGATAGTCGTTGACGGCAACGGCTATGTCGAGCATTGTGGTGGGGCTGATGGTCCAGACCCAGTCGACGGTGCCGGCGAGGTTGGTGCGTTGCTGTTCGGTGGCCATGAGGCCGCGGAAGGAATCGTATGTCCAGTCGTTGGCGTTGTTGATCCAGTCGTTGTAGGTCCAGCGGCCGAAGAAGCGGTGGGCGTTGGAGAGCTGATAGTCAATGCGGTTGGTGTAGGCCTTGTAGTCGCGAATGAGGCGTGTGGTAATGGCGAGGAAATTGTTGCGCGGTTCGAGGCGCGGGTTGTTGTCGTTATTGGGATTGGGCAGGATCTTGGTGTAGAAATCGCGGGCCGGGTTGACGATGCGGGAGGCGGGAAGGATGTTGCCTGGAATGGGGCTGCGGATGAAGTTGGCGCGCCGGTCGGGATCTGGCCGTACGGTTAACGGATCGTACAACTGATAGAGGTTCGCGTTGACTCCGAGATAACGGGAGAAATCGCCCTTGCGGTCATCGAGGGTGGGGATGGTTTTGTTGAGGCGGCTGGGGAGATCGCTGACGACGTCGCGATTGCCCTGGTAGCTGGCGAAAAAGAAAAGCTTGTTGCGGCCGTTGATGACTTTAGGGATGACGATGGGTCCGCCGGCGGTGACGGCCCAGTTGTTGGAGCGGCCGGGTTCCTGTTTGGGCTTGGCGCGCAGTTCATTGGCGAGGGCGGTGTTGCCTGCAGCCTCAGCGGCGGCGATGTTCCGGTAATAGAGCTGCTTGGTGAAGAAAGGCGTGCCGTGCCAGCGCTGTTGCCAGTGTTGCTCGGTAATGGTGCCGTGCAATTGATTGGTGCCGGACTTGGTCATCAGAGCAACGGAGACTCCGGTAGTGTGGCCGACGGAGGCATCGAAGCCGGAGGTTTCGACTTTCATTTCCGAGACGGTGTCGGCATGGGGCAGGTAGGCGGTGCGCCGGCCCGCGCCGTTGTTGGGTGCGCCATCGATGGAATATTCGTTGCCACCCACGCGTCCGTTGACCCCGAAATCGGATGCGCCGGCGTTGGAGTGTGGGCCGAGATAGTCGTTGACACCGCTGGTCTGCACGCCGGGCGTGAGTTTGATGAGGACCATGGTGTTGTCGGCGATGACGGGGAGATCGAGGACGCTTCGGTTATCCATGACCATGCCGGAACTGGCGGTGCTGGTGTCGAGCAGCGGAGCCTGGGCGGTGACGGAGATGGTTTCGTTGACGGCTCCCAACTCGAGGCGAAGGTCGATTTCGAGTTGGGCGTTGAGCACGAGTGTGATGCCCTTGCGTTCGGAACGCTTGAAGCCTAGGGCTTCGGCGGACACCTGGTATTGTCCGGGCAGCAGCAGGTTGGCTTCGTAGTATCCGGTTTCGTTGGTGGTGAGCTTGAGGGAAACGCCAGTGTCTGCGTTGGTGACGATGATCGCGGCCGCGGCGACGGGGGCCGACGATGGATCGAGCACGCGGCCATGGATCATGCCGCGCGTTTCCTGAGCGAGGACTGGAATGGAACAAGCAAGCAAGAGTAGAACGAGTTTCATGATTCGATTCCCTTGCGCCAGCGAGCGTAGGCGGCGCCGAGGTTTGAGACTACGGATGGATGTGCAGCGGCGAGATCGTTGGATTCGCCGATGTCTTTCATAAGGTCGTATAACTGCCAGGGGGATTCCGGATTGGTGCGGACGATCTTCCAGTTGCCGCTGCGCATGCCCTGGTGTTTTTGATATTCGAAGAACAGGTTGCGGGAGCGGGGTTTGGATTTTCCTCGTAGTGCGTCGAGCGGGTCGATGCCGTCGAGTTGCGGGCTCTTCGGTGCATTTCCTCCGGCAAGGCGGAGGGAGAGTGGGAGCACATCGAAGGCGCTGAGGGTGTGATCGCAGGTCTTGTTGGCGGGGATTTCACCGGGCCAGCGGGCCATGCCCGCGACGCGGATGCCACCTTCGAAGCAGGTGACTCCGCCATCGCGCAGGGGGCGGTTGGTCTGCACTTCCAGGCCTCGGCCGGGCAGCATGAATGCGCCGTTGTCGGAGTAGAAGAACACGAGGGTGTTTTTGGCGAGGCCGAGTTGGTCGAGGTTGTGGATGACACGGCCGAAGGCGTCGTCGAGGGCTGTTACGACGGCGCGGTATCGTTTCTTTTGATCCGGCTCTTTGGGGGAGTAGCCGTATTCGGCGAAGTATTTTGCAGGGGCTTGCCATTCGAGCGGCTCGCCAGGGCGCAGGTTGGCTTTGTTCGGAAAGTGAGGTGAGTTGAAGGGGAGGTAGACGAAGAAGGGTTGCGCACGGTGCCGCTGGATGAAGTCATTGGCGGCATCCGTGAAGAGATCGACCGAGTAGCCTTCGACACGGGCGGGTTCGACGCCGCGGTACATGTCGAGTTCGCCGTTGTAGAGGTGGGAATAGTAGTCGATGTTGCCGGAGCGGTGTCCGAAGAATTCGTCGAAGCCACGGTCGGTGGGGCGGCTGCCGGGGGCAAAGCCGATGTTCCACTTGCCGAAACAGCCGGTGCGGTATCCATGTGGCTTGAGGTATTGGGGGATGAGCTTTTCGGAATGAGGAAGACCGATGCCCGCGGTTTCTTCCGTGCGGAGTTGACGGTTGAGTCCATAGCGGAGGGGATATCGTCCGGTGAGGAGTCCGGCGCGGGAGGCGGTGCAGGTGGGGCAGGCGGTGTAGAAGTTAGTGAAGCGCACGCCCTGTTTGGCGAAGGCGTCGAAGTGCGGGGTCTTGATTTCGGTGTTACCGTAGCAGCCGAGGTCGCCGTAACCGAGGTTGTCGGCGGTGATGAGGAGCAGATTGACGCGGGACTGCGCGCCGGCCAGAAGACCGGCCAATAAAGACCGTCGCGAAAGCATTGTGACTGTATGATATCGGATCTATTTGTGGGGTTGCGGGGCTTTGCGGCTGACTTTGAAATCGGGTTTGTCGCGGGTTCCGGTGACTTGCAGGAAGAAGGCTGCGCCGGCGCCATCTCTGGCGAAGAAGGGATCGACGGGTTTGAGGAGAATGCGTTTCCAGCGGGACTTCACCATCTGCGAGACTCGGGCCTGGGTGCGGACGGGGCCGGCGAAATCGACCAAATCATTTTCGAGATTGAATGTTCCAGCGAGCTGGAGTTCGGCTCCGGCAATCTGGAAAAGGAGACGGTGGAGGCGCAGGACGCCGTGACGCAGGTCGAAGGCCCCGGCGAAATCGGAAGGGATGCGGGTGAGGGCTTCGTTATTGGGTTTGCCTTGGGCGCGGCGGCTGAGGTCGTCGAGTTTGGTCTGGACATCAGGGCTGGTGAACGTACCGCCCGTGAGTTCAAAGGTTCCGCTGACGGCAAGACGCCGGGCGTAGTCTTCCTTGCCTGGCGGCACGATCAGTTTCACGGTGAGTGCGATGTTGCCTTCGAGAGGAGGCTGGTTGCCTTTGACGGCGAGGCGCAGGAAATCGTCCACGCGGCCGGTTTTTGAGATCGCGGTGAGAGCTACGGTTTTTCCGCTCTCACCGGGGCGGCGCTCGACGGAGCCCTGCACCCAGATATCGCTGTTGCCGAGGCGGGCGTTCACCGGTTGGAGGATGGTGTCGCCATTGGTGCCATCGACGATGGCGTGGAATTTTGTGTGGAGCGGCACGTTGTTGCGAACGGCGCTGAGGCGGAAGTCCGGCACGGTGGCTTCGCCATCGACGATGATCTGGTTGAGGCGGCCCTGGAATTTGCCGGTGGATTGGAGCGTGCCGGCGATTCCGCGGAAGACGCCGAGATCGGCCTTGCGAAAGGTGTAGCTGCCATCAAGGGGCGACTCGCCGGGGTCGTGTGCTTCGAAGGGGCCGAACGTGCCGGCGGTTTCGATCTCACCGGGCGGCTTGGGATTGGTGAGCACGGCTGTGTAGCGGATGGGAGTTCTGGCTCCGGCCGATTCGAGGCGCAGTTGGCGCATGTCGAATTCGAGTGGGGCGCGGCCTTCCTTTTTAGGGAGGATGACGAGGCGCATGCCGTCGGCCTGGATGGCGTCGACGAAGACGGGATCTGCTTTGAGCCTGGAGGGGGCGATGTCATTCGAGCGCGAGTAACGGGGACGCTGTCCCTTTGGAGGGATCACTAACTCGAAGCCTTCGATGCGCACATGGCGGATGCGCAGCGGGGCCTTGGATGCGCTCGAGAGTTCGAAATCGAAGCGGAGTGTGCGCATGGTGACGAGAGGCGGGATGTCGGTGCGTCCCTGGTGACGAAGGCGAATCCCGGCGGCGGTGACTTCGAGGAAGACGCCTTTGCCGCGAGAAACGAATGCTTTCCAGGGGCTGACGGCAGGCGAGGTGATGCGCAGGGATTCGAGTTCGACGGATGCGTCGAAGCGGTCTTCGAGGTAGGCGATGGTCTGCTCGCGCAGAAATGGGCCGAGGCGGCGGCTGAGGTGGATGCCGGTGTAGATGACGCCGGCCGCGGCGGAAGCGAACACGACCGCGGCGGCTGTGATCCATTTGGCGCGTTTGGACACTTCCTAACAGAGTACGATGCCGGCTGTTAGCGCTGGGGGATGGAGGAGAGGAATTGCATTTGGGCGACCTTGACGCCGCGCAAGCCGGCGGCCTGTTCCATGATTCTGCGGGCCTGGCCCGCCACCTCGCGAACGCCGGCTTCATAGCGAGGGTTGGGGTTGCCGGGCCCGCCGTTGTAGGCGCCGACGGCCTTGGCTACGTCGCCGTCGAAGCGATCGAGGAGGTGGCGAAAGAAGAGGCCGGCGTAGGTTGTGAGCACGCGTGGGTCGAGGGTTTCGAAATCGAGCTTGGGGGCAGGGCGGAGCGGTTCGGGGAGTTGGGTGTAGTCGCGGGTGTCCTTTTCGTAGAGCCGGTGGGCCCAGCGCAGGGTTTCGCGAGTAATCTGCCACACGCCGGAAGCTGGGTTCAATACAAGCACGCGGCCCTTCCGCCGTCGCAGCACGACGTCGCCGGGATGCGTGCGGCTCTTCCACACGGCGTGATCGAGATCTCCGGTGACGTTCATGTAGTTGTTTTCCATTGCGCCGATGCCGAGGAAGAATTCGAGAGGGAGGTCGAAAAAGTTGGCTACGGTGAAGATGTCGCGGGAGAGTTGACGTGCCTGCTCCATGGAGAGGACAGCGGGAGCATCGGGCAGACTGCGGCGGATGCGGGGATCGGTTTGGGATTTGAAACGGATGAATCGCGTCGCGTAGGAAAGAATCTCGCGCTCGGGCAGTTGCGAGAACTTGCGGTTTGAGGGGTGGTTGTAGGCTCCCAGCAGGTTGCCGGTCTGCCACTGGAGTTCCTTGGCGCGCTGTTCGGTGATGGCGTGCCAGCGCGGGGTGAGGAACGGGAATCTGCGCGCCAGCGGGTAGAGCGAGCCGATGGCTTGCTGGAGTCCGTCTTCGAAGAGGATGTAGACGGAGTAGAGGACGCGGTCATCTTTTCGCTCATAGCCGATCAAGGTGTTGGGGCCGGTGGTTGGGGCATGATGGCGGAGATACTGAAACATGAGGTAGGCGAAGAGTTCGTCTTCATAATGCGCCACTTCGCCGAGGACGAGCTTCACTGGTGGGGGATGTTGCAGGTGCGGGAAGGGCAGGGGGACGAGGCGGTAGTCGCGGGCGATCCAGATGGCAATGAGGGATCCGATCAGAGCGGTGATGCCCGCTTTGGCCCATATTGCGCTTCGCTGCATAGATGGTCTCGCCGTCGCCTGTTCAGGAGCGGATGATATACTTGGGGCTGAACCCCATTCCCGTGTAGCACTCCATGGAAGATCGCAGCCTGAACCTTACACTTCCTAAAATACTCGATGCGAGGCCGGAGCCTTGCGCCGAGGAAGAAACGAAGGCCGGGAATTACTTTGTGTCGAACTATCCACCGTATTCGTTTTGGAACGCGGAGGACGTGAGGAATGCCCACGCGGTTTTCGAGAGGCCGCCGGTGACGGATGCCCCGCTGGGTGTCTACGTGCATATTCCCTTCTGCCGGAAGCGCTGCCACTTCTGCTACTTCAAGGTGTACACCGATAAGAATGCGAGCGAGGTGCAAAGCTACCTGGACGCTGTGGCTCGGGAGTTGGAGTTGTATGCGAGGAAGCCGTTTCTGGGCGGCCGGAAGCCTACTTTTATCTACTTTGGCGGCGGCACTCCATCGTATATTTCATCGGATCAGTTGCATGGCCTGGTGACACGGATGAAGGAATTGCTGCCTTGGGACGAGGCGCAGGAAGTGGCGTTTGAATGCGAGCCGGGGACGTTGACGGAAGGCAAGCTGCGCGTCATTAAGGACATCGGCGTCACGCGGCTGAGTCTGGGGATTGAGAATTTCGATGAAGAGATTCTCAAGCTGAACGGACGGGCGCATGGGGCGAAGCAGATTGACCGGGCGTACGAACTGGCGCGATTGTTGGGTTTCGCGCAAGTGAATATTGATTTGATTGCGGGCATGGTGGGTGAGACGGAAGAGAACTGGCGAGAGTGTGTGGCGAAGACGATCGCGATGTCGCCGGAGAGCGTCACCATCTATCAGATGGAAGTGCCGTACAATACGACGATCTTCAAGGAGATGAGAATCCGGGGGAAGGAAGTGGCTCCGGTGGCTTCGTGGAAGACGAAGCGGGAGTGGGTGGATTACGCGTTCACGGAGTTGGAGAAGGCAGGCTATACGGTAGGCAGCGCGTACACGGCAGTGAAAGATGCGGCGCGGACGAAGTTCCTGTATCGGGACCTGCTGTGGCGTGGCGCGGATATGCTGGGGCTGGGTGTGGCGTCGTTCTCCCATGTGCAGG
>CALFYN010000131.1 GCA_937952345.1 uncultured Acidobacteriota bacterium | reverse complement strand
GGCAGGCGGCGACATAAAGATCAGTGTCGTTATTCCGAAGGTTCTGCAGGTGTTTGAGATCCTGGGGTTTCAATCGTTGTTTGATATCGTCGGCGACGTGCCGGAAGCCGTGGCGCGTTTCCAGCAAGGATAGGCCATGGAGAACTTCGAACGGCGGTTCCTGTTGCACGTCCCCTCCTCCACGGAGAACCTCGCGCTCATCCGGGACTTTGTCGCCAACATCGGCAAGCAGGCCGGCCTGGCGGAAACCGAGCTGTCGATGGTGGAGCTCGCGGTGGATGAGGCATGCGCCAATGTCATTGAGCATGCCTACGGGCTCGATCAGACGAAGGAAGTGATTGTGCGCGCGCGGATTGACGGAGGGGCGATCACGATTGAGGTGGTGGACACGGGTAAAGGCTGGGACCCGGGCGCGGTGGAGCAAAAAGACCTCAAGCGCCTGGTGGAGGAACGGCGCAGCGGCGGGCTGGGCATGCGGATGATGAAGCTGGTGATGGACGAAGTGGAATACAAGATCAAGCCCGGCGAGCACAACGAACTGCGTATGACGAAGCGACTGCGCAAGCCTTAGGAGGGGTTTTCAGGCCAGGCGTGCTTTGGATACCGGCGCATGAGTTCCTTGCGCACCTGGGGATACCACCTTTCCCAGAAGCCGGCCAAATCGGATGTTGTCTGGACCGGGCGGTGGCTGGGGGCGAGCAGCAATAGCACGAGAGGCACCGCGCCGCGAGCGACACGGGGGGTGTCTTTCATGCCGAAGAATTCCTGCATGCGCGCAGCGAGCCGCGGGGGTTGCTGAGCCAGGTATTCGATCTTGGCGCTACGCCCGCTGCGGAACGAGAAGCGTTCGGGAGCAACTTCGTCGAGCAGGCGGCGGTTACGTTTTGCGAGGAGATATGAAGTGAGGCCACCGTTGCGGGTTTCGGTTTCCAGTTCGGCGAAGCTGCGTTTTCCTTGGCAGAGTTCCACAAGGGTGTCGAGGATCTCCGGTTCGTGCAACGGTGCGATGGGGGAGTGCTGCGATGCGAAGTTGATGCGATCCTGCACGGCGCGCAGTTCGTCGAGATCGGCGAATCGCACGAGACCGGCTTCGCGGGCTTTGGCGGCAAGCATCTGTGCGGCGAGTTCGGAATCGACGGGACCGCCACGGCTTTCCTCAATGACGAGGCCGTCGTAGAGCAGGGCGCTGGAGGCATCGACGCGCTCGGCCGTGCGATTCCATTCGACTCCGGTCCGATCGGTGATGCGCTCGGGATAAAGATCGAGCAGCCATTCCGGTTTGACGCCGCTTGCCAGGCGGACGAGGGGCTGGCCACGCTCCTTCCGCTCTTCGATATCGATGGCGACCATGAGTTCCGGCGTGCGCACTGTGCTGGAAGAGGAGAGCACTGCCGATCCGCCACCGGCAAGCAGTAATTCATCGCGATTGCGGCGGCGGGCGACGCGATCGGGGAAGCCGGCGAGGACACTCATGAGCAGATCGTCGTCCTGATGGGAATGGCGTGTACCGATTCCCATGGCGCCACGAATGGAGGTGACCAGCCGCTTTGTCATGGGCGGATGCGTGCCCTCGATCAGTGCGAGCACATCGGATTCGGTGGCATGGCGCATGTGCTGCGGCAGTCGCGCGCCCAGGCTGAGCAGGGCCGCGGCAAGCGCGCCTTCTTCTCCAATGCCGCGTTGAGAAGCTTCGACAACCACGCGGGCCAGGCGGGGAGTGAGTGGACATTTCGTCATGGCCTTGCCGGTGGCCGTCAGCTTTCCATCCACTCCGAGAGCTCCCAAGCGGCGGAGCAACTCTTCGGCGGCTTCCACGGCGGCGTCTGGCGGGTGGTCCAGCCACGAAAGATCAGTGAATCGAGGCACACCGAGTGCGTGGAGCGAGAGCGCCATTTCGGCCAGATCGAGCCGCGCGATTTCCGGGACATCGCGCTGGGGGCGGCGGAGGAAATCTTCCTCCGGATACAGGCGGATTACTGTTCCTGGCGCCGTGCGCGCGGCGCGCCCGGCTCGCTGCACGGCGGAAGCCTGGCTGATCTTCTTCACGCTCAAGAGAGGCAAGCCGCTCCAGGGGGAATGCGACGCGACACGAGCGAGCCCCGAATCCACTACGGCCTGCACGCCTTCGATGGTCACCGAGCTTTCGGCGACATTGGTGGAGAGAATCAGTTTTCGGCGATCGGCCGGCTGCACGGCTATGTCCTGTTCCTCCGGTGCGAGATCGCCGTGCAGCGGGGCAAGTAACAGGTTCCATCTGCGTGCGGTTGGGTCGAGGGCTCGCAGGCAGCGCTGTATCTCGGCGGCACCGGGGAGGAAGACGAGCACGTCGCCGGGGACGTTTTTGGCGAGCAACGCTTCCACCGCGGCGCGCACCTGCTCTTCCAGGGGTTCCGCGGAATGAGGCCGGAATTCGATGCGCATTTCGAAGAGCCGTCCTTCACTGCGCAGAACCGGACATGCTCCGAGGAACTGGGAGATGGGGGATGCATCGAGGGTGGCCGACATGACCACGATCTTCAAGTCTTTTCGCGGGCCTGACTGCAGGCGGCGGAGGAGCGCGAGCGCGAGATCGGTGTCGAGGTGGCGCTCGTGAAATTCGTCGAGCACGACGATGTCGACGCCCCGGAGCAGCGGATCGGAGAGGATCCTTCGCGTGAGCACGCCTTCGGTGAGGAAACGCAGGCGCGTGCGACGTCCGGCCACCTGTTCGAAGCGGACCTGATAGCCGACGGTCTCGCCGAGGGATTCGTTGCGTTCGGCAGCGACGCGCCGCGCGGCGAGCCTGGCCGCCAATCGCCTTGGTTCGAGTACCCATACTTCACCTTGGACCACGTCGAGCAATGCCGGCGGAACACGGGTGGTCTTGCCTGCTCCGGGCGGCGCTTCGAGTACCAGGCAGGAATGGCCGCGAAGGGTGGCGAGGATTTGTGGCAGCAGCGAATCAACCGGAAGGAGGATCAAGCTAGTATTATAAAAACCGCCTATGGACAGACGCGAATTCACCACCGCACTTTTCGCTGCTTCCGCGCTATCCGCGGCCGCCGCGCCCAAGTACAGGATCGTCGATTCCCATGTGCACGTGTGGAAGAAAGACCCCCGCTTCCCGTGGGCTCCGGAAACGAAGAAACCACCGGACGAAGACGCGAGCGCGGAGATGCTGATCGAGTTGATGAAGCGGAACAATGTGGAGCGCACGGTCATCATCCAGGTGATCCACTACCGGTGGGACAATTCGTATCTTGCGTCGGTGTTGCGACAGTATCCGAAGCTCTTCCATGGTGTGGCGCGTGTGAATCCGGAGGATCCGGCTGCTCCGGATCATCTTTCGAAACTCGTGCAGGAGCAGCGCTTCCGCGGGGTGCGGCTGAGTCCGAATGCGTCGGCGGCGAGCGATTGGATCAAGGGGCCGTTGATGCCTCCGTTGTGGAAGCGGTGCGAAGCGCTGAAAGTGCCGATGACGCTGTTGATGCCTGTGACGCGGTGTCCGGATGCGGCTGTGCTGATTGAGAAGCATCCGGATTTGACGGTTGTGATCGATCATATGGCTGATAGCCCGATTGACAAGCCGCAGGAGCTTCAAAAGCTGATCGCTTTGCGTCGGTACCCCAAGGTGTTTGTCAAGATTTCTCACACATGGTCTTTGTCGAAGCAGGAGTATCCGTGGCGCGATACGCACGAGCAGGTGAAGCGCCTGTACGACGCCTTCGGCCCGCGGCGTTTGATGTGGGGGACGGATTGGCCGGTGAGTGCACACCGGGCTCGCTATGAGCAGACGCTGGCGGTGGTGCGGGACGAAATGAAGTTTCTCAACGACGACGACAAGAGTTGGATTCTTTCGAAGACGGTTGAGCGTGTGTGGCCGTTTTCCTAACCGTTATGGGGACTGCCGTTCCACATGGCGAGGCATTCGCAAGCGGAAGCGTCCGCGGGTTCATCCATCGACCGATGGGGGCTGCCGATACGGCTGTCGTGCTCGCGCATGGTGCGGGGTCTAATGCGAGCGCCCCGCAGTTAGTGCATGCCGCGGCAGGCTTTTGTGAGGCGGGGATGCTCGCACTGCGGATCGACCTGCCGTTTCGCCAGCGCCGTCCGAAGGGGCCCCCGCACCCGTCCACTGGCGCCGCAGACCGGCAGGGGTTGCGGGAGGCGGTGGCGGTAGTCCGGCAACTTGGGGTCCAACGAGTGATTCTTGCGGGGCATTCCTATGGCGGGCGGCAGGCGAGCATGCTGCTGGCCGAGGATCGATCGGTGGCCGAGGCGCTTGTGCTGTTGAGCTATCCGCTGCATCCACCGGATAAACCGGAGCAGTTGCGGGTGGCTCATTTTTCCGCGATACACACTCCAGTGTTGTTCGTTCATGGAAGTCGAGATCCATTCGCCACAATCGGGGAATTGCGGGAGGCAATTGCCGGAATTCCCGCGCCAGTCGAGTTGGTGGAGGTGGCAGGCGCAGGCCATGACCTTCGCCGGATGCCGTTGTCCGAAATCGTGGCGCGGGCGCTGTCGTTGCTAACATTGTGATAATGGCAACGATTTTGCTTCTTCTGGGGTCCAATCTGTTCATGACGGTGGCGTGGTACGGGCACTTGCGGCATCGCAGCACCGATCTGTGGCGCGTGATTCTCATCAGTTGGTTGATTGCACTGCCGGAGTATTGTTTGCAGGTGCCGGGCAACCGGCTGGGTTACGGGAAGTTCTCGGCGTATCAGTTGAAGATACTGCAGGAGGTGATCACGCTGTGCGTGTTTACGGCGTTCGCCTATCTGTATTTGGGGGAGTCTTTGCGGTGGAATTACGTGGCGGCGTTCATTTGTATGCTGGCGGCGGTGATGTTTGCGTTTTGGGGTAAGGGTTGATGGGGCCACTTTGCGTACAATGATCTGACAAAAGATTTCTTCTATTTTTTTATATTTTTAGTTGGTCTTTGCTATTTGCGTGTGTGGCTTGTGCCGATCTGAAGCGTGGGGTATCTCGCACGGATGCTGCAGACTATCCCGCGAAGAAACAATGAAGCACAGAAACGCAGTGACTCCAGGCGCGGGACTCCGCCTGATGAGATTCGTTTTACTGACCAGTCTGATGGCGTTGACCGTTCAGGCTGCGTCTTTTATGCACGTGAGCAACGGAGTGTGGAGCAGCGGATACTCGAGCGCGGGCACATTGCTTGCTACGAACGTGCCGGCAACGGTGGATCCGCACTTCAATCTGCTGTACACGCCTTTGGGATGCGCGGGTGCGTCGTGCACGCAGGACGGCGGAGCGCCCTTTGGGGGGAACACCTATGTGGTACAAGATCCCGGTGGGCAATATCCCTTTACGGGGACATGGCTCAACAACGATTCCAACTCCCTGTGGCTGGGGCCGCGCAGCAATCAGACGAATCCACTGGTTGGCGGGACGGCACCGAACGTCGAGGTGTTTGCCAGTAACACAGACTTCTATGTGTATCGCATGGTATTCGACTTCGGCAGCCTGGGGCTGTTGTTCAACACTGCGAACATTCAGTTGTCCTGGTTGAGCGACAACAACGCGAATGGGAATGGTACGTTGCTGTCGCACATTCGTTTGTGCGGCATCACGTCGGCCAACGATGCGGTGTGCAACGCCTCGACGGCGGTGACCTCGTCGGGGAATAACGGGCAGAACGCGCTGTCGCTGACACCGGTGTCGATTGTGCATGGTGCGGGAAATGCGACGTTCAGTGCAGGGCTGAACGCACTCGATTTCATCGTTTACAATAACGTGGTGCCGTTTGGTGGCAACCCGTCGGGTTTTCGCGTGCAGATCACGTCGGCCAATGCTGACCCGGATCCCAATCCTCCGATTCCGGAGCCGGCGTCGCTGCTGTTCATCAGCAGTGGTTTGATTGCCGTTGGCTTGTATCATCGCAAACGGGGTGTGTAGACGGATTTGAGGACAGATCACGCTCGGTTGCGTGGTCTGTCCCTTCTGCTCAAGGCTTGCTCTAGCGAAGCACGAGACGCCGGATGTGCGCGAGAACCGCCGCAAGGTAGTTAGGGTCTCGCGTGTCAACCGGCATGTCGTTGTGCACTTCGGTGTTGTTTCCCGGTTGGAAGTGGCGAAAAGGGAAGATCTGCATTTGGATCCAGGGCATGTATCCCCAACTGCCGCCGGATTCGAAGACGGCGTCGCAACTTGCGAGTTCTTTGCGCAGGTTTTCGATGGTGGTTTCCCGTCCGTTGTCATCCTCATTCATGTAGACAGGGCCGGGGACGGATGGATCGGTGAGGAGGGCGCGGATCATGTCTCGCTTTGCCTGTGGGGTCTTTCCGTTTCCGTGGACAATGGTGAGATCCGCTTCCTCGCGCATGCCCGGCACAAGTTTCATGGAAGGCGCGGTGGAAGCGGAGATGGGGACGCGGAACCCTGATTTCCGGTGTGTCATTCGGGAGCGCGCCAGGCGGATCAATTCGGCGAGATTCTTCTCGATAAAGAGATCGTGGTCCCAGCCTCGGATTGTGATCTCGTTGGCGATCTCAAGGATGACGTTTCGCATGTCATGCTTTACGAGAATGTCGACCGTATTGCGGACGGCGGCGCGAATCGCATCCGGGCCGGAAAGGATCTCATCCTGGCCCTGGTAGAACAGAATCAGATTGAGAAACATGCCGCGCTGCTCGATTGCTTTTTGCAGGGTCACGAGCCGTTTGATCCACTCTGGCTTGAGGGAGCCATCCGGACGGAATGCGCTGATATGGGCACCTTTGGCCGGGCCGAGTTTGTAGGCGCGCTCGCGCCGAATGAGGCCATTGGTGCGCTCGTAGGCCATGTTGCCGCCCTGGAGAGAGACGCTGATGGCGAGCACGCCGGCATCGCGCCAGGAGTCGAGGGCGCGGATGACGCGGCGGGTGTGGTCTTCGGGGCGGAATGGGGCCTCGGTCAGCCACTCATCGTGAAACAGGGCCTGAGCCACACGAAGGTTCATGAGGCGGCCGGCGGCCTCGGGGCGGTGCCGGGAATCCGAGTATGTTTTGCGCCAGACGCTACTGCCGGCGCGTGTGTAGAACGAGCGGGGATCGTAATTTTCGCCCAACATCTTGCCCGTGGCGATTTCCAGAGGGGCGCCTGTCAAGGGCACTGCGATGGCGAGTAAGAGGATTGTCCGCATTGTGAGACTCCTTGTTACACTCACCAGTATGACGATGGAGCAGCC
>CALFYN010000130.1 GCA_937952345.1 uncultured Acidobacteriota bacterium | reverse complement strand
GGTGCACGGTCGCCTCACGAATCGGTTTCGCGCGCTTGCGCCCGAATAACGCGGCGGAGATATCGTAGCTGTCTTCAGCCGAGTTGTTCGGAAGCTTGTAGCCGGTGATAGCGGCAAAGGTGGCCATCAGATCGGTAAGGCAGATGATCTCCTTCTCCACCGTGCCGGCGCGGATGCGGCCCGGCGCCCACGCAATGAATGGAACCCGGTGGCCACCCTCATACAGCATCCGCTTGGCGCCGCGCAGAGGGCCCGCGCTGGCATGGCCGTAATCCTTCTGCACCTGGTAGGTGATGTTTTCCGGCCCGTTGTCGCTCGTGAAAATAACAATCGTATTGTTGGCCTTGCCCGATTTGCGAACCGCGTCCATCACCATGCCGACCGTGTGGTCGGTCTGGAAAACGAAGTCTCCGTACTTGCCCGCTTTGCTCTTTCCCAGGAAGGGGTCGTCGGGAGCCGTCGGCATATGGGGCGATGTCAGCGGGAAATAGATGAAGAACGGCTTCGAGTCCTTGGCGCGTTCTTCGATGTGCCGCGCGGCGCGCTTGCCGATCTCCGGCAGTACGCTCTCCAAACGCCATCCGGGCCGCATCTTGCCTGGCCACCCGAACATCTCCGCGGGCTTGTCTTCGGTGGGTTGCGCGATGACCCGGTCGTTCTCAATGAATGTGTACGGCGGGAAGTTGGGCAGATCGACCCCGAAATAATAATCGAACCCCCGCGTCGTGGGCCCTTCCGCGATAGGCTTCGTAAATACAACCTTTTTCGCAAATTCGTTGCGAATTTCCCGCTGCGGATCGCCGATGCGCACTTGCGAGTTCACTTTGCTGCCGTCCGTGGTGGCCCAATCCCAGCCCAGATGCCATTTGCCAAAAGCGGCCGTGTGGTAACCGAGCGATTGAAACATCTTCCCCATGGTCAGCCGGTCTTTGTCGATCAGCGGCTTGTCCCATGGCCACAGCACCTGCGTCTTCAGTTCCGTACGCCACGGATATCGCCCGGTCAACAGCCCGTACCGTGTCGGCGAGCAGACGCCGCAAGGGGTGTGCGCATCCGTGAATTGCACTCCCTCGCGGGCCAGGCGATCGATGTTCGGAGTGGGAATGCGGGAATCCGGATTATAGACGCTGACGTCGCCGTAGCCGAGATCATCGGCGAGGATGACAATGACGTTCGGGCGATTGGCGCTCTGCGCGGACAGGCCAAAGGCAGGAGCCGCGGCCGTGGCTTTCAGGAATTCTCTTCGGGAAAATGACATGACGCTGATCGAGATTCTATCAAGGGTGGTCGACGTCAGTCTCCCAACGCGCCAACTCCCCTAACAACTTCGATCGCACATCGGGGTGCGCCGCAGCCAGATTCTTGCTTTCGCCTATATCGTCCTTGAGATTGTACAGTTCCACCGGTTCCTTACCCAGTTGCACGAGTTTCCAGTCCCCCTGGCGCACCGCTTTCTTATCGCGCATGCGCCAGAACAGCGTGCGCGGCGCGAGTGTCCGGCCTTCCAGCAGCACGCGGTTGAGATTAGCGCCGTCGAGCTTCAGTGATCGGGCGCGATCACCGGCTCCGGCCAGTTCCGCAAAGGCGGGAAACAGATCAAAGGACATGGTGGTATCGTGAGACACTCCCGGCCGGATGCGGCCGCGCCGAAGCGGTCAGG
>CALFYN010000129.1 GCA_937952345.1 uncultured Acidobacteriota bacterium | reverse complement strand
GAGCAGGTTGGCATCGTGTTGCTGGTAATCCTGATTGCCGTGCTGGCTTTCGTTTTCGCCGCGGTCGCAGCCATGCTTTCGCACGTCTTCATGAACGACAACAAACTGGAAGGCGTGCTGCACTGGCTCGAAGACTTTCTGCTCCCTTACGCCGGCGAGCACTACTGTGTACAAGGCCATCGCGGTTTCATCAGCCACTCCACTCTCAACGCCGATCAGGAGTTCTCCTATGACTGGGAGTTCCCGCTCGGCACGCCCATCCTCAATGCCAAGGAAGGTCACATCATCCGCGACGTAGTGGAAACGCACGACGGCTTCCAAGGCGTGAATCTGCTCGGCTGGCAGATTGCCGGCAGCGGCAATCAGGACGCGAACGAAATCAAGATCCGCCACTTTGACGGCAGCATCGCCAACTACCTGCACCTGAAGAAAGGCGGAGTCACCGCCATCATTCCCGATGCGCGCAATGCTGTGCATGGCGATGGCTCGCATCCGGGAGATCCGCTGCACGCCCACCTCGGCACACGCATTGCCGAAGCCGGCAACGTCGGCATCAGCATGTTCTCGCACCTGCATTTCATGGTGGAGCGTGGCGGCGACAATCCGCCCGACCCCGGCGAAACCAGCACACATCGCCCCGTCAAGTTCACGGATGCGGACACCATCCGTCACGGCAACCGCTGCTACAGCATGCGCAAGTATCTGTCGGCGAATCTCGATGCAGGTGCGGTAAAAGTTCCCGATCACTATCCAACCTTCAAGCCCGGTGGCGCACCTACGGACGGCGCTCAATTCCCCGCGGCCCCCATGCCACCACCCGCTCCGGGCGCTGCCGGCTTGGGGGATCTGCCTCCGCCGCCGAGTCCGCCATCACCGCCGCCGGCGCCTCCGGGTGGTCCCACACCACCTCCCGGCGCTCCCATGCCGCCCGCTGTGTAGCACGCCATCACAACGAAGTATCATGGCTGCGGATTATTTCAGAAGTCTCATGCGACCTTGGAGATAGACGAGCAGCGCCGGACGCATCGGCAATCATTTCCCCTTTGGCCAGCAGGCCGCCGTTGTAAAGTGAGGGTAGGCATGGCGCGATGCCCCGTTAAAGTTGACATCTCATCGCGCCGGGTGATAATTAGGAATTTGGGACAAGCCTGAGGGGCCTGCTCCTTCATTGAAAACCATACAACTCGAAATCGTTTGGAGGCTGATCTATGTCTACCCGATCACTCTTCGCCGCTTTTGTGCTGTTCGCGTTTTCCGCGCAAGCCGACGATCAGCAAGCGGCCATTTTCCCCGATCCGAATCTGGAAGCCATCGTGCGCAGCCACGTCTTCGGCAAGAAGGACAATACCCAGCCGATTACCGCCGATGACGTGAAATCTCTTTCCACCATCAGCGGACGTGGCAAGCCCGTTCGCGATTTAACGGGACTCGAGAAGTGCACTAGCCTCGCCTCACTGGAACTCACCGATATGGAGTTCAGCGATTTGAAACCGCTCGAGAACTTGAAGAACCTGCAATCGCTCACGCTGTCGCGCAACAAGATCCGTGACATCACCCCGCTTGCCGGTCTGGTCAACCTGCAGTACCTGGAACTGTCCGGCAACATCGTGACTGATCTTTCGCCGTTGCAGGCACTGACGGCCATGAACGCCCTGTATCTGTCCGGCAACAAGGTATCGAGCGTGGCGGCGCTGAGTGGAATGAACAAGCTGTCTTCGTTGAACCTGGATGGGAATCAGGTGAGCGACCTGACACCGCTGACGGGCTTGCGCTGGCTTTCGTCCCTGGACCTGCGCGGCAACCTGGTGAAAGATGTCACTCCACTGGCGAAGCTGACGGAACTCAAGTACCTTACACTCGATCAGAATAAGATCGCCGACATCGGGCCTTTGGCTGCCATGGCAAAGAAGGATTCGGAAGGGGAGAAAAGGTTCGCTCCGTATTGGACGGTCTCATTGAAAGGGAACCCGCTGAATGCACAATCGAAAGGCGCTGTGCTGGCGGAACTGAAGAAGTATTCCCATACCGTGCAGGCGCAGTGATCAGTGATGAATCGGTAATCGGACTTCCACCGCTCCGTTATCCCGGAGGGTCTCCGCTACGGCGGGTTCGTCTTCCGAGCGGCAATGCACCGTGAGCACTACGGCACACTGACGCGGATAGCGCCGCACACGTTGCGATGTGTGCGACGACACAACAAGCAGCAGAAGCAGGGCGCCGAGCATGACAGAAGTTACCACGATCGCGCCGAAGACTTTGTCGACAGCCGCGCCAGCGAACCATCCGCTGATCAGCATGACAAGAAGTACGCCGCAGGCGCCGGCGATCGCCGCGCGGCGTGGACTTTGCTTGGGACTAGCCTTGCCGCTACTCGCAATCGGCCGGATTGCCACACTCGAGAATCCGCGCTCGCGAAGCACCTGTGCAGCATGCGCCCCATCCACCGGATGGCGGAACATGCCGGAGATCGGAATCAATGTAACTTCCATTGAACCTCCTAGGATGTTGTGAGGCACATGCGGACTTGTTTGTTTCAAAGCTGTGCCCGAATCAGGTAAGATCGGGGGAACGCGAGATCTAATCAAATGAGCTTTCCTACAACCCAGTTCGTTCGGCGCTATTCCGCCGGTCTGCTTCTGTTCGTGCTGTTGGCGGCCATGCTGGCGGTGGCGCAACAACCGCAACGCGGCGCGATGAAAGGCGGCAAGAAAGGAGGCGGCGGACCGCGCGGGCCGGAGCCTCTGGTGATGGATGATCACACGGGCTTCGAGTCTATCTTCGACGGCACGCTCAAGGGCTGGGATGGGGACATGGACTACTGGCGCGCCGAGAACGGCATGATCGTCGGCGAAACCACAAAGGAGAAGCCGCTCACTCGCAACACCTTCCTTGTGTGGCGCGGCGGCAACCCCGCCGATTTCGAATTGAAGCTGGAGTTCCGCATGAACTCCACTAACAGCGGCATTCAGTACCGCAGCGTCGAACTCCCCGAGGTCGGCAAGTGGGTATTGAAGGGATACCAGGCCGACATCGATTTCCAGAACACCTACACCGGCCAGCTCTATGAAGAGCGCGGACGCGGATTCCTCGCCATGCGCGGCCAGATGGCAACCATCCCCGGCGACGGATTGCGGCCGAAGGTGATCGCCAACCTGAAGAGCTCCGACGATCTCAAAGGCGCCATCAAGATCAACGACTGGAATCTGATGCACATCATCGCCCGCGGCAACATGATGATCCATATCATGAACGGGCAGTTGACCAGCGTGTTCATTGACGACGATACGAAGAACCGCGCCATGAGCGGACTGCTCGGCTTCCAGATCCACGTCGGCCCCCCGATGAAGATCGAGTTCCGCAATGTCTATCTGAAGAAGCAGTAGCTATGCTGCCGCTGCTCGGTGCGATGGTGTGCGCGGCCTTCGCGCAGCAGGTACCCGACACCGGCTTTACACCGCCCATCGAGAAGCCGGCCTACCAGCAAGGCCAAGGGCCACGCGTCGCGATTGACGAAGCGCATCACAACTTCCATACGGCCGAGGGGCGGTACGGAACGTTCGCCGGCTTGTTGCGTCGCGACGGCTATCGCGTTACGGGATGGAACCGCGCGTTCACTGCCACCGCGCTTCGCGACACCGATGTACTGGTGATCGCTAATGCGCTGAACGCCCGCAACGTGAACAATTGGACACTGCCCACGCCTTCGGCCTTCACGAAGGAGGAGATCGCGGCAGTGGTGGAATGGGTACAGGGCGGCGGCTCGCTGTTGCTGATCGCAGATCACATGCCCTTCCCTGGCGCGGCGATGGAGTTAGGAAAAGCGCTCGGGGTGACGTTCCGCAACAGCTATGCGCGGTCGAGCAAGCGGCGCGTCGGGCCCGATATTTTCGACAGAGACAGCGGCGCCCTGCGCGAGCATGCGATTACCAAGGGTGTGGACAGCGTCGCCACCTTTGGCGGATCAGCGTTTCGCCTGGATGGCGCCGGCGAAGCGCTGCTGGTGTTTGATGACTCGTTCGTTTCCTGGGAAGTGAAGCAGGCATCGCGGTTCCCCGAGGATACGCCCCGGACACCGATTGAAGGATGGCTGCAAGGAGCGGCGTTTCCACTCGGGAAGGGGCGCATAGCGGTGTTTGGGGAAGCAGCAATGTTCTCGGCACAACTGGCGGGGCCGGAGAAGCAGCCTATGGGGATGAACCATCCGCGAGCCGGGCAGAATCCGTTGTTGCTGCGCAATCTGCTCCAGTGGCTCACGAGCCGGTAGACACTTGACACAGACTTTGGGATGCCATAGGATCATCGACAGATGAACTGTCGACAGTTCGGCAGTTGAACCCGATATGCCAGCCACGGCCCCCAGATTCGAACAAATCCGCAAGGAATCCACCCGCGACAAGGTCTACACCGCCATCCGTGAGGCCATTCTCGCCGGACGTCTGCCCGCCGGGGAGCGCATCTCCGAGATCCCGCTGGCCAGCGAATTCCAGGTGAGCCGCGCCATTGTGCGAGAGGCGCTGCTGCAACTGGCGCACGATGGTCTGGTGGAGCAGAACTCCTACAAGGGCACCCACGTCATCCTGCTCACGCCGGAGCAAGTGGATGAGATTCTCGGCGCCCGCCTGCTGATCGAATTGGAGGTGGTGCGGCAGGCCAACCGGAAACTGACGGCGGCGCAAAGGAAAGCCCTGCTCGCGCGGGCTCGCGAACTGGAAGCGCTCACGGGCCAACCGGAACTGTTCGCCGCCAAGGATCTGGAATTGCACCGGCTGATCTGGGAGGCATCGGGCAACCAGACATTGACCCGCATTCTGCATCAACTGACAGCTCCACTGTTCGCCATGGGGACGATTCTTCGTTACTCCAACCTGGTGCAGGGTGGGAAGGCGGTGCTGCCTGCATACGGCGAGCACCTGCACCTTGTCCAGCAGATCTGCAACGGCACCGAAGATGCGGCGGCGGAGGCCATGCGGCTTCACATCTCCGGCACATGGACATCGACAAGGGAGAGGCTGCGCACCTACCTTTCCAAAACCCAGAAGACTACTCGGAAGAGGGCTCGACCATGACGTCCAAGATTCTTTGTCTGCTTTCGCTTTTCGCGGCTTCGCTGGCCGCGCAAACCGTCAACGGCCGCATCGTCGGCAATGTCAGCGACGCCAGTGGCGCGATGGTGCCGGGCGCGGCAGTGACGGTTCGCCACATGGAAACGAACATCACGCGATCGGCCGTCACGAGCGATGCAGGATCGTATGTAGTGCCGAACCTGCAGATCGGCTCGTATGAAGTGACGGTGGAACTGGCCGGCTTCAAGCGCCACGTGCGTGGACCCGTACGTCTGGATGTCGACCAGACGGCGCGCATCGACGTGCAACTGGAGACGGGCGACATCGCGGACAAGATCACAGTGGAAGGGGGCGCGGCCGCGGTGCAGACCGATCAATCCTCGCTCGGGCAGGTGATCGAGAACCAGACCATCACGCAACTGCCGTTGAACGGGCGCAACTTCATCCGCCTGGGATCACTGCTGCCGGGAACCACACGCGGCGCGCCGGGAAACAGCGTGGTACGAGGCCGGCAGGAAGGCGAGGCGCTGACGGTCAACGGGCAGCGTGCCGAACACAACAACTACATGCTGGACGGCGCGGACAACAATGAAACGCTGTTCGGCGTGGCGGTGATGGTACCGTCGGTCGATGCACTGCAGGAGTTCAAGGTGCAGACGGCGAACTACTCGGCGGAGTTCGGGCGTGCGGCCGGCGCGGTGATCAACGTCAGTATCAAATCGGGGACAAACGAGATCCACGGCGCCGCTTATGAGTTTCTACGCAACAATGCGATGGATGCGCGCGACTTCTTCGCGGTGGGGACGCCACCTCTTCGAAGAAACCAGTTTGGGTTTTCGCTGGGTGGGCCGATTGTGAAGAACAAGCTGTTCCTGTTCGGCAATTGGGAGGCTCTGAAAGAGCGGCGGGCAAATACCCGTGGATTCCAGGTTCCATCCGCGGCATTGCGGAACGGGGATTTCAGTGGGTTGGCTACGTTGTATGATCCCGCGACGCAAACGGGGACGGGACCGCGCACGCCTTTCCCCGGGAACCGCATCCCTGATGCACGGATTCACGCCGTATCGCGCAAGATCCTGCCGCTGTGGCCCGCGGCGAACAATCCCGATCCGGCGCGGCCTTATGTGCAGAACTTCAACAACCCGCTTGATCGCGATGCGTTCCACCTACGG
>CALFYN010000128.1 GCA_937952345.1 uncultured Acidobacteriota bacterium | reverse complement strand
TGAATCCGCAGCTTCTGCCCCAGTTGCAGCCGGCCCCGGTCCACTTCGTCCAGTTTCAGCTCGATGCGCATCTCCGACAGATCCGGAATTTCCGCAATCGCCGCGCCCGTCCACGCCCGGTCGCCTTCCTTGAACGGCGGCGGCGTCGATCCGAACGAACCCTGGCTGCGGAAGTTCGGCAACACGTTCACAATCCCGTCATTCGGCGCGCGCAGCGTCATCTTCGAAAGATAACCACGGGTCCGCTCCATATCGCGAACCGCCTTGTCCTTCTTTTGATTAATGCGCTCCAGATCGGCGTTCTGCCCGACATCATGCGCCTTCAGCGTCGTCAGCACCTGCCCCAGTTCGCCTTCCGAAATGCCCACTTCAATGCGGTTTTTCGCGCCTTCAATCTCGCTCACAACCTCGGCCTTGCTCGCTTCCAGCTTCGCCCGCTCCAGGTTGTATTCCGCCGTCATCTTGTTCATCGCATCCGATTCATCCACCATCCGGTGCGATGCCTTCGTCTGCACTTCCTCGCTGTCCACCGTGCGCAAACTCGTCTGGCGTTCCAACAGCGCCTGCTCCTGGCTGGCGGCATCGAATTCCACCACCACTTCGCCACGCCGCACCGGACGCCCCGATTCGGCCAGCCGCACAATGCGCACATCGGGAACCTGTGGCGCCGCCAGAACCTCTGACCGCACGCTCTTGATCTCCCCGCGCGTCTTCACGGCGATCACGAACTCGCCTGTCCGCACCCGCTGTACGGGCACTTCCACCTTCGTCGTGTTCTGCTGATACTTGTTATAGGCCGCGTATCCGCCGCCCGCGCCCGCCGCCAGAAGAACCGTCCAGATAATGGCCTTCTTCCGCTTCGAGCCCACTTGGCCCAGACGCTGCTTTGGCTTTACATCTTTCGACATCGGTTACACGTCTCCCAACAAGAAATCTAAGAACTTAGGACGCCGGCGTCAGCCGCCGCCGCAACACTGCCGTTTTCTCCGGCTCGGACTTGTCCTGCCCCGGGCTCGCCGGCACCGTCGGCCGTTCCTCGGCCACCGTCTCCCCGGCTTTCAGTCCACTCTTGATCGCAACAGCCGTGTTGTTGGCCAGTCCCAACTCCACCTGCCGCTTCTCCCAACCATTCGCCGCCCGCACATACACGTACGGCTTCGCCGATGGCTCATCCTGGAAAACCGAACTCAACGGAGCAATCGCCTCCGCGTCCTCTTCCTCCGTCACCACATCCACGCTCGCCGACAGATCCGGAATCACCCGCGGATCCATCTTCTCGATCATGATCCGCACCGGGATCTCCTTCAGGTAGCTGCCTCGCGCGCTGAACATCCCCGAACTCTTCGGCATCGCCGCCACGCTGTATACACGCCCGGGCAATTCCAGGTCCGGGAACGCGTCCATCCGAATTGTTGCTTTTGCCCCAACCCGGATCCGCTCCACGTCCGTCTGGTTGACCACCGCCTCCACCACCATCGACGACGGATCCACAATCTTCATGAACGGCATACCCGCCATCACCGGATCGCCTTCCTGCACCTGCCCGAAATCGCCCCCGCGGAAGATGTTCAACATCACCACCATTCCCTCAATCGGCGACTTCATCACCATCCGGTCCGCGTTGGCTTCCGATCGCCGCAGTTCCAGCTTCGATTGCTGCAAGTCCATCTTCGAGATGTTCAACTGCGCTTCTTCGCCCGCACGCACAAACGGCACTTCCTTCAACAACTGCTGATGGCGCGCTTCGGCTTCTTCCAGCGCCAGCCGGAAACGCTCCGAATCGATCGCCGACCGTACCGGCACCGTCTTCAGATCCAGCTTCGCCTTCTCCACTTCGCCCTTGGCGATCAGAATCGATTGCTCATGCGCCTTCCGCGTCACTTCCAGATCCGCAACCATCTTCTGCATGTTCGATTCCTGCTGCATCACGCCGGACTTATAGTCCTCCAGCCGCTGCAACATGTACTGCCGGTCGAACTCCGCAATCATGTCGCTCTTCTTCACAATGCTGCCGGGCTTCGCCAGATCCTGCAAAACCGAGCCGAAATCGCCGCCGCCGCTGCTCGGTCCACCACCGCCGCCGCTGAACAACGATCCCGATGTCGAACCGAGACCTTCTCCGCCCAGCGCCGAACTGAGGGCCGCCGACGTCGCACTCCGCGCGCTGCTCGAACTCCGCGAACTCCCCGATGAGGTCCGCGTCGTCGCCGCACGCATCGCGCTCGAAGAACTCCGTACGCCGCCCACCGACGCTCCGCCACTCATGCTAGCCGTCGAAGAGCCCGAACCGCCCATGGAACTGCCGCCCGCGGCATTCGACGTGACCGACCCGGCCAGCGAACTCGGCGTGCTGCCGCCACTGCTGCCGCCCGAGGAACTGCTGCTCGATCCGCCTCCCGACGAGGATCCGCCCCCGCCGCCGCTGCTCGATCCGCCTCCACCACCGCCGCCCCGGCTCCGTCCCATGAACCCGCCACCGCCGCCACCCGAAAAGCTCCGGCTTCCCCGCAACTGCGGCCCCAGGATCGTCACAAACTTCTCCGGACCCGTCGTGCCCGTCAGTCGCAGCGTCTGCGTCAGCTTCCCGCTGCCCACCGATGCCGTCCGTATCGACGCAGTCAAGGCCCGCCGCGCGGCCACGGCGTCATCAGCTAAGTTCTTTTGGTACAGCCAATAAGCGCCGGCGCAAACCGCCGCGATACCGGCCAGCCAAAACCATGCCGGGTTGCGCGGCTTCGGCGGTTCCTGAACCACTACGGGTTTCTGCGCCGGTTGTTCCGGCTTCGTAATTGGCGTAGGGATGCTGCTGTGTTGCATGGACAAACCTTCCAGCTCCGTTTTAAGTTACCTCTGTCTGAGAAGACACAGGTAGCCATCGATCTACTTTATCCCAAACTGCAAAGACGATGTTGCGGCGGAAAAGGTTATTCACAGCCACAAAAGACAATCTCACCTATATCATCGGTAATCGATTTACAGACGCCGCCGCACCACCCGCACCCACCACATCACAAAACCGCTCACAAACAGCACCGGCATCGTCAACCCCAGCACGAAATACACCCACTTCACCGCCGCACCCCCAAAATTCCCGAAATGCAGCGGACCCATCCATGAAAGGATCCGGTCCCCCGTCTGCTTCGTCTCTGGCCCCTCTATCCGCATTACCTCCCCTGTATAAGGATTGAGCGTCACAGTCGTCGCCGTCCGGAAGAACGGCTCCCCATCGCTCTCCGATCCTTTATTAATCCGCACCGGCTGACTCCCCGCCGCCGGCAGCGACGCCCGTTTCGTCTTCTTCCCCGGCGCCGCGCGATCCGCCGCCTCCAGAAGTGCCGCGAACGAAAGCGGCTCGGCACCCTCCCCACGCACCACCTTCGGTTGCCCCGCCGGCGGAGTCACCGCATACACCCTCGCCACCGCCCCGCGAAAAACCTGCGGCCACGTAAACCACGCCCCGGTCACACACAACACGGAAAAACCCAGCAAACCCCAGAACCCCACCGCATGATGCACGTCAAAATTGATCCGCTTCCAACTCGCCCCAGGATCCACCACCAGCCGCCGCCTCCACAACCGCCGCCCCGGCCACCAGATAAGGATGCCCGTCACCGCCAGCAGCATCAGGCTCAGCGCCCCGATTCCATTCCACAAACGCCCCGTCCGCCCCAAAAACAAATTGTGGTGCAAATGTTCCAAAAACGTCAGCGCTCCCCCCGTCCGCGTATGCACCCCCAGCAACTCCGCCGTGTACGGATTCACGAAGTACCGCTGCGAACCCGTTGGCCGGAACACCCCTCCCACCACGGCATCGCCCTGCTTTTCCGGAAACGTGAAGTTCAAGGTCGCCTTCGGCCCTGCCACCCTCCGAATCGCCGCCACCCACGCATCCACCGGCGCATAAGGCCTGTCCGGCTGCGGCGTCACCTGCGACCACTGGCGGCTCTCCCACTCGACAATCTCCTCGCGAAACACCAGAACGCTGCCGCTCACTCCAATCGCGATGGCGTACAGCCCGGCAATGATCCCCGTCCACAAATGCACCTGAAACAACCACCG